>JAHEEZ010000217.1 GCA_024640445.1 Acidobacteriota bacterium
TAAGCGTATCATGCGTTTGACAGCGTTAGGTCAAAAGTTATAATTAAACCTTTTGCGTTGCCGCTGTTTGAAATTCTGTTTACTTAATATCAAGAATGAAAATCGACTTAAAGAGGACCGATAGCGCTCCTGCAGCATTTGATCTTCAGATCGACGCGGAAGACATTGAACTTGAGACGGATCTGGCGAGGATTGATGGACCGGTTTTGGCAACAGGAACCGTTTCGAATGGCGAAGATATCACGATCGTGGAAGCGGATGTATCCGCACCCCTCGTGATCGACTGCAGCCGGTGCCTTGCACAGACCCCGCTTAAAAAAGAACTCTCATTCCGGACAGCGTTCGTGTTCTCGGAACAGCTTTCAGAGGAACAGGAGGTCGAACTGGATCTCAATGACCTGGAGCTATCGGTCGCGGAAGATGATGAGGTTGATCTTACGGACATCATTCGCGAACAGATAATTCTTAGTCTTCCGGCGAGTCCTCTTTGCTCAGAGAACTGCAAGGGGCTTTGCGAGATCTGCGGCGGGGACCTGAACAAGGTAAACTGCAATTGCAAACAAGAGGAGACGGACCCGCGCTGGGCCGCTCTAAAAGATCTAGGTAAATGACCGTGTTGGGACGCCGATGCCCTTTGGGATAAGGCGCCCGACGCATGTTAGATGGAGTAATTATGCCAAATCCAAAAAGACGACATTCGAAATCGAGAACGCGCCAAAGGCGTGCACATGATGCCCTTACGGCGCCGCAGTTCTACCTTGACAAGGATACGGGCGAGCCCAAGCAGCCGCACAGGATCGATCCGAAGACCGGTGAATACAAGGGAAGGAAGATCCTTGACGTCAAGGAAGAGGTCTAGGCTTACAGCCGCCGCAATTTATGAACGCAGGAATACTTAGCACGGGCCGAGCCTATCCTGAAGGTGTTCTCACGAACGCCGACCTGGAGAAGATGGTCGAGACGTCGGACGACTGGATCGTTTCGCGAACCGGCATCAAGGAGAGGCGGAAAGCTGCTGAGAACGAGTACACTTCGCAGTTCGCTGTGATGGCGGGCCGGCAGGCCATTGAACGTGCCGGACTGAAACCGGAAGATATCGACATAATCATCTGCGCAACGACGACCCCGGATCAGATCCTGCCTTCGACGGGATGCCTGATACAGAGGGACCTCGGTTGCGTGAATGCGGCCGGGATGGATGTGTTCGCCGCGTGCTCCGGTTTCATTTACGGGATCACGATGGTCGAGTCGATGATCCGTACGGGCCAGATACGGTACGCGTTGGTTATCGGTGCTGAAGTTCTGACAAAATACGTTGACTATACTGACCGTACGACCTGTGTCATTTTCGGCGACGGAGCCGGTGCCGCAGTTCTTGGACCGGTTGAGGAAGGGAAGGGCATCCTTGCGACGAAGATCCAGTCTGACGGCAATTACGAAGAACAGTTGTTCGCACGCGGCGGCGGAACGAAAATGGGAACGTCGCACGAAACGATCGACAACCGGGAACATTATTTCAAGATGCGCGGCAACGAGATCTTCAAGGTCGCGGTAAGGAATATGGCCGGGATCTCGATCGAGATGCTTGAGAAAGCGGGGCTTACGATCGAAGATGTGGATTTGGTGATCCCTCACCAGGCAAATCAGCGGATCACTGACGCGGTAGCCAAGAAGCTGGGTGTGAACGGCGATGTCGTTTATTCCAATATCGACCGTCTTGGCAACACATCTTCTGCGTCGATCCCGATCGCGCTTGATGAGTGCATCGAATCCGGAAGGCTAAAGGAAGGCGACGTTCTGCTGCTCACAGCGTTCGGCGGTGGAATAACCTGGGGCGGGACGGTGATCAGATTCTAGATATTTGAAACGGCTGGTTGATGGGCAAGATCGCATACATTTTTCCTGGACAGGGGTCGCAGACGGTCGGAATGGGCCGAGAACTGTTTGAAAGCTATCCGGCGGCAAGAGAGGTGTTTGCGGAAGCGGACGCGGCCCTGGGCTTTGAACTCTCAGCGATGTGCTTTTCAGGTACTGACGAGGAACTCTCGTTGACGGCTAATACCCAGCCTGCGATCCTGTCCACTTCGTCAGCGGCGTTCCGTGCGATGAAAGAAGCGGGATTCCCCGACCCGGATTTTGTGGCGGGTCACAGTCTGGGAGAATACTCCGCGCTTGTCGCGGCGGGAGCCCTCAGCCTTGCAGATGCCGTACGAACGGTCAGGAATCGAGGAACGTACATGCAGGAAGCGGTTCCCGTCGGTGTGGGCGGTATGGCGGCGATACTTGGTCTCGGACTTGAGGCCGTCGAGGAAGGATGCGCTGAAGCGGCGGGAAGTGACGTTTGCAGTCCCGCGAACATCAATTCGCCAAACCAGATCGTGATAGCCGGTGACGCCGGGGCCGTTGACAGGGCCTGCGAGATATTGAAAGAAAAAGGCGCGCGGCGCGCGATCAAACTGAACGTTTCCGCGCCGTTTCATTGTGATCTTATGCGTCCGGCGCAGGATCGGCTGGCGGCAGACCTCGCGGAATGCGATTTCAGCGACCTGGCTTTTCCGATCATCGAGAATGTTTCGGCGAAAGCTAACTCTTCCGGCGCGCGCGTAGCCGAAGCGCTGACCAGGCAGGTTTCTTCGCCGGTGAAATGGATGCAGTCGGTTGAAGAATTGATCGGGCTCGGTGTCGATACCTTTGTCGAGGTCGGAGCGGGAAAAGTTTTATCGGGACTGGTGCGTCAGACCAACCGGGAAGTTCGGTGTTTGAACGTTGAAGATCCGGTTAGTTTGAGCAATACTTTGAATACTTTATAAGGAAAAGCAGGAGAGGATATGTCTGAAATTCAGGATAAGATCAAGCAGATCATTGTTGATGAGTTGGGTGTTGACGACGCGGAAGTGACGGAAAACGCGCGTTTTATTGAGGACCTTGGGGCGGATTCGCTTGACCTGGTCGAGCTCGTGATGCGTTTCGAAGAGGAATTCGACATCGAGATCCCTGACGAGGACGCCGAGAAGATCCAATCGGTTCGCGACGCTTATGCGTACGTCGAGCAGAATCAGGAAGGCTAGGCAAGAAATTCGTGCCACCCAGCGCTGGTTTGAGGCGGATCTCGGTCCGCCGGCGCGTTGCGGCGCGAATTTTTTTGTCCTTTGCGTTTCCGGGGATCATTTCAGGGTTTATTAGATTATGAAACGACGTGTTGTAGTAACAGGGCTCGGTCTGGTCACAGCTTGCGGCAATGACGTGGAAACCACGTGGGCGGCACTGATGCGCGGCGACAACGGCGCTGATTACATCAAGAAGTTCGACGCCTCGGAGTTCCCGGTGAGGTTCGCCTGCGAGGTGAAGAACTTTGACTCGGAAGATTTTCTCGAAAAGAAAGAGTCGAGGCGCATGGGCGCCTTTACTCATTTCGCGATAGCCGCGTCCGACCAGGCAATGGCTGACTGCGGGCTTGTGGTCGATGAATCCAACGCCGAGATGGTCGGGACATATATCAGTTCCGGGATCGGTGATTTCTGGGCGATCGAACGCGAGCACGAAAAACTTCTGCGGGCAGGCCCGGGCAGGGTCTCTCCGTTCTTTATCGTTTCGGCGATCGTGAACCTTGCAGCCGGAAATGTCTCGATTCGTCATGGCGCCAAGGGTCCCAATTCGGCAACAGCAACGGCCTGCTCCGCCGGAGCTCACGCGATCGGAGACAGTTTCCGGATAATTGAGCGCGGTGATGCGGACGTGATGATCTGTGGAGGCGCTGAATCGGCGATCACACCTATGTCGGTTGCGGGATTTGCATCGATGCGGGCACTTTCCACGAGGAACGATGAACCGAAACGGGCTTCACGGCCGTTCGATGCGGAACGCGACGGATTTGTGATCGGCGAAGGCGCCGGAATCCTGATACTTGAAGAACTCGAGCACGCCAAGGCAAGGGGAGCAAAGATCTACGCTGAGATCGTCGGGTATGGAATGACCAGCGACGCGTTTCACGTAACGATGCCGGACGAAACGGGTTCGGGCGCGATCCGGGTTATGAAGAAGGCGTTGGGTGACGCCGGTATCGAACCAGAACAGATAGGCTATATCAACGCGCACGGCACATCGACGCCGTACAACGACAAGTTCGAAACGATGGCGATCAAAGAGACCTTTGGCGACCACGCGTACAAGGTCGCCGTAAGCTCCACAAAATCTATGACCGGTCACGCGCTTGGCGCGGCGGGCGGTATCGAAGCCGTGATCAGCGCCCTTGTTATTACCGAAAACAAGCTTCCTCCTACGATAAACCTGGAAAATCCAGACCCCGACTGCGACCTGGACTACGTTCCTAACGAGGCGAGGGAGGCTGAGGTCGAGTTCGTATTGTCGAACAGTTTCGGCTTCGGCGGGACCAACGCGTGTCTCATATTCAAAAGATTTGAAGAATAAGGCGGCATTTGCCGCCTTCTCTGATTGCGTAGTTCCCGTTGGAAAGTATAATGAATGAATAACCATTCATTTGCTTGGATATTACAAAACGATATGAAATTCATAGTACTAATGAAGCAGGTCGCGAATAAAGACGCGGTGCTGCGTATAGATTCGGAAGGCACCTGGGTCGACGAGTCGGATGTCTCGATGCAGACGAACGAATCCGACGGTTACGCGCTTGAAGAGGCCCTGAGGATGAAAGAAGCGCTCGGCGGCGACGGCGAAGTCGTAGTTTGCACGCTTGGAAAGGCTTCGGCAAAGACCGTGATCAAGGATGCGCTTGCGCGTGGGGCAGACAGGGCAATACATGTGATCGCGGAGAACGCCAACGCACTTTCGCCTTACCAGATCGCTTCGGCGATAGCGAATGCGATAAGGGAAGAGAATGCGGACCTTATCTTTGCGGGTCTGCAGTCCGATGACGCGAGCTATGGCCAAACTGGCGTTGTGCTTGCTGAAATGCTCGGCATTCCGCACGCTACGATCGTGATCGAGATAGACCGGGAAAGCGCGGGAAGCACACTTCGCGTGAAGCGGGAACTTGAGAGCGGCTGGTACCAGTGGTTCGAATACGATCTGCCCGCGCTTTTGACCATTCAGTCCGGGATCTCTCAGATTCGATATGCCTCTTTGAAGGGAATAATGGCCGCGAAGAAGAAGGAAATCCGTGACGTGGTGGCGGATACAGGCGAATTCGCGGCTTCACAGAAAGTCGAGAAGGTTTATCTGCCGCTCAAAACGAAACAGACGCAGATGCTTGGGAACGGCGATGCAAAGGCGGGCGCGGTCGAGCTTGTCGAAAAGCTGAAAACGGAAGTCCGGGTGCTTTAAGGAGTTGATCGTGAATCGTCAATCGTGAACAGGAGGTCAATTTCATTGCGACCTTGCTAAAGCTCACGATTCTCCATTCACGCCTCTCTACTGACGATTTACTATTCACCAATTACGAACAACATGATCCTAGTATTTATAGAACACAAAGATTGCGTATTGAACAAGACGTCGCTGGAGGCGATCGCCGCCGCACAATCGATCGGTTCGGACCTCGGACTCGATGTCGCTGCGGTGATCCCGTGTGACAAGGACTGCGCCATTGCGCAGGAGATCGCGGGTTACGACATCGCGAAAGTGATAGTCGCCAGGAATGAGAAGCTGGGCACGTACACGCCGGACGGATACACCGCCGCGTTCGAAGCGGTGATAAAAGCAACGAACGCCGGGTTTGTGGTCATGTCGCATACTTATCAGGTCAGGGATTTCTGTCCCAAACTGGCGACCCGGTTCGGACGGGAACTTGTCGGCGACTGCATCAGATACGTCAACAACGGCGGAAATCTCGTATTCACTCGCAGGATATTCCTCGGGAAATTGGATGCGGACGTCACTCTTGGCGGCGGCGCCCCGCATTTCGTTACGTTTCAATCCGGGGCCTTCCGTGGGGATGACGCTCGGAAAGGTTCGGCCGCGGTTGAGTCGATGGATGTGGAGATCGGTGAGATCCGGATGAGGCCCGAGGCTCCGTTCCAGGAAGCCAAGGCTTCAGTCGATCTAACGAAGTCGGAGATCATAGTCGC
>JAHEEZ010000028.1 GCA_024640445.1 Acidobacteriota bacterium
ATTCCCGTTCTCAGCCTGCTCGCGGGCGTGATAGGAACTGCGGGTCAGCGGAGAAGATTCAACGTGCTTAAAGCCCATCTCCTCGCCTATCCGTTTCCAATCGGCGAATTCCTCCGGAGTCACATATCGCTCAACCGGGAGCCGCTTCTCATAAGGCTGGAGATACTGGCCGATCGTCATAATGTCGCACGACACCTTGCGTAGGTCTTTCATCAGATCGATGACCTCATCGAATTCCTCGCCGAGCCCGACCATTATCCCGCTCTTGGTGAACATCTCCGGGAACTGTTCGTCACGGAACCTGGCGGCGCGCTCAAGAAGGGTCATCGACTGTTCGTAGATCGCATCGGGCCGCACGCGCCGGTAAAGCCGCGCGATCGTTTCCGTGTTGTGGTTCAGGACCTCCGGTCTCGCCTCGAGCACGACGTTCAGCGCTTCCTCGTTCCCCTGAAAATCGGGTATGAGAACCTCGACCTTGCAGCCAGGATTGAGTTCGTGAACCCTAAGTATCGTTTCCGCCCAGTGTCCGCCGCCGCCGTCCGGCAGATCGTCCCGATTAACGGAAGTGATCACCGCATGCGCCAGGCCCAGGTGCTTCACAGCCTCCGCCACATTTCTGGGCTCTTCCGGGTCCAGGTCCATCGGCTGACCTTTATTGACGGCACAGAACCCGCAATGCCTTGTGCACGTATCGCCGCCGAGCATGAATGTGGCGGTCTTGTCGGTCCAGCATTCGAAAATGTTTGGGCAGCGCGCCTCCTGGCAAACCGTGTGCAGGTTCAACCCGTCGATCAGCTTCAGTACCTGGTTCTGGTTTGTGGGGTCGCCGATCTTGATCTTCAGCCACTCCGGTTTCGGAAGACGCTCGCGCTTGCGGCTGCCTCCGTCCTTTTTGGAGATGAAATCATCGATCAGCTTCTTTTCTTCGATCATAAGCTGTCCGCCTCACGTTTCAGGCGGCCTTCATTTAAGTCTCGCGACTACTTTTCCTTTGATACATTCTAGCGAAACAGGCCCGAAAGTGCGACTGTCTGTGCTTTCATCCGAATTGTCGCCGACAAGGAAGAATTTGCCGTTGGCGTCGATCGCCGTTATCCGTTTCGCCATCTCGACACTCTCTTTGAAAGGATGCCGGGCGATCACCACGTCGCCGATCCCGACTCTCGCCTTCTCGTCGACCAGGACCTCGTCACCGTCGCGCAGTACGGGCTGCATCGATTCGCCTTCGATCCTGTAACGGACCCGAAGATCGAGCAGGTGCATAAATTTCTGTAGCAGACCGGCAAGCGGGATGTCTTTCATTCCACGTACGATCCTCTTTCTACCGCGAAGGTTCCGCCGAGACAAAACGGGCGGCGATAAACCGCCGCCCGCCCGTAGTTCCAATTCCTGAATTCTTACGACGCCGTGTAATACGCGACGTCACGTCCCTTCGTTCCCCAGAAGATGTTGTGGATCTCCTCGATCGACTCCATCAGCTCGTTCGCATGCTCGAGGCTGACCTCAACCTTGCACGCCGAGCACAGCTTGGCGGCTTTCCAAAAAACCTCGTGGAGGTTCGGGTTGCTTTCAAGATGCACCGGCTTGAAGTAATCGGTCCAGAGGATAAGGATCTCATCCTTCGCGACCTGAGCCTGCTCTTCCTTGATCGCGATGTATCGCGCCGCGGTGTTCAGATAAGCCGCCATCGCCTTGGCGTCACCGTCGGAGGGCGGCGTCAGATCCAGAATCTTCTTCGTCATCGAAAGCACGGCTTCCGCGGAGATCCTTGCCGATGCCGGGTCGTACACGCCGCACGGTCCGTCGCAATGCGCGGACGCGGTTCTGATCTCTTTATTCTCAAAAATCTTTTCAAACATTCCCATTGTTTCTCCTTTGAAATTCCTTCGTGACTAAAAGTAATTCTTTTCGCCCGACGCCGGGCGCACTCTATTCTTCCGGCCGGTTGCCCGGTTCTACGCCCGTCACGCTTGCTTGATTAACAACTTTCACGTGCAGATCGTCATTCAGACGGATCTGGCAGGCTAGCCGGCAATGATCGCTGAGGTCCTGCTTCGTCGCAAGGATGGCCTTTTCAGCCTCGCCGATCTCGCCCGGATCCCCGGACAAAATCTCGACCCGGCAGGTCGTGCAGCGGGCGTTTCCGCCGCATCTGTGCATTATGTCCACCCCGTTATCTTCGAGGCAGAGCACCAATTTCCTTCCCTTTTCGGCCTCGAACGCGACGGTTCCGTCGGCGGTCTCGGCAGTGATCTTGTGCATTCGCTTTAGGTCTCCTGCGTTTATTGTTATTCGTTTTGTCCCGGTCTAACGACTTTAGGAAAACTGATTCCGAAAAGCAAGCGCGACCTTTCCCAAGCCCACCGTGGGGGTCATTTCACGTGGATCGACACTTTTTCGCGGTTTTGGTTGATCGCGACAAAGACGACCTCTGCGTCCGTGACCCTGACGATCTGGCCGCGCGACCCGAACCGCTCGGCCTCAACGACCACCCGGATCGTGATCGAAGTATTGCCGACCTTCTGCGTTTCCGCGTAGAAACTCACAAGGTCGCCGACGAATACCGGCTCGTGAAAGATGACCTCTTTCATCGCCACGGTCACGAACCGGTCATGCCCGGTGTGCCGGACCGCCTCGACGCCGCCCGCGATGTCGATGTAACTGAGAACGATCCCGCCGAATATAGTCCCGTGATGATTGGTATCGCGGGGCATCATTGTCAGCCGTATAGCCGGGTCTCTTCTTTTGTTGATCGGTTCTGCCATATCTTTCGATCCGTCCCCGGCGGCTCTTTCAGCGCGCCCGTTCGTCCTCCGTTATTTTCTCAAGTACCCAGTCGTGAATCGCGTCCTTTAGTTGTGTTAAGTGGTTATCAAAGAAATGGCCGCAATTCGGAAAGACCACAAGTTTGGTGTCTGTGTGTGTCGAGACTTCGGCGACCAGTTCGTTCAGGTTCGGAATAGACCCGAATTCGTCTTTGTCGCCGTGAACGAAGAGTATCGGTTTCGTTAATTCTTTGAGATACCCGTAGTCCGTGTACTTGTCCACCGGGGTGCCGATGCTTATCATCCGAACCACACGTTCGTCATGCATCGCGACTTCCGTGCCGACCCTCGATCCAAATGAAAAACCCGCGAGGGTAACCGGTTCACCCGGATAATTAGCAGAAAGAAAATCCAGCACGTCGCGGACGTCCTGCCTCTCACCGTCGCCCTCATCGTGTTCTCCGGTCGAATTGCCGACACCCCTGAAGTTGAACCTCAAAGTGATAAGGCCTGCGTCCGCCATCCCCGACGCGGCGCGATATACAACCTTGTTGTGCATCGTTCCTCCGCCAAGTGGATGCGGATGGCAAACAAGTCCCACGCCCCGGACCCCGCCCTTCGGTTCCTTGAGTATCGCCTCCAAATGACCGTGCGCTGCCGGTATCTTGATGTTCCCCTTCGGATACATAGCCAAAGGGAAATTGTAGGAAGTGGGCGGGCTTATCGCAAACGGTTGGTTGAAATATGCAGAGCGGGCATCGGCAGAATATGGACAGATTAGAACAATTGCCGCCGTTCGTGGTATTTTGTTGGATAAATTCGGCCCGCTTGCCGTAGGAAAATAACCGCTCCGTCGACGCAGTTTTCGATCTCAAAATGCTCGGTAACACGCTTCGACGGCCTCAAGAATAAGCACTATTGCCGGTAAGAAACCGGAAACCCTTACATAAGAAGTTTATTGATATGGGGAACATCCATATTGACGATTCCGAGGAACCGAACGAAACTTCGGACGCCGCCGAGACTACGGAAGCGCCGCCGCCAGCTAGTGACGGGAGGCAGACGCTTTCGTGGAAACAATGGCTGGAAGCCGAGGACACGGTCCGGAGGCTCTATCTGATCTTCGGGATGTTCGTGATAGTGATCCTGATGGTGCTTCTGCAGTTCTCGACGCAGGCGGTCTGTTGCGGCGACTGGGACGGCTATTATCACATCCGCTGGAGCGCTATGCTCTGGGAGAACCTGCGCCATTTCAAGGGACTTCCGGAGTTCACCTGGCTGCCTTTGACGGTCCTCAATCCGGGCGACTACGCCGACCATCATTTTCTCTTCCATCTGCTCCAGATACCATTTCTTTGGCTCTTTGAACCGGTGATGGCGGCGAAGATCGCGGCCGTCTTCTACGGCAGTCTGGCTATGTTCTCGGTCTACTGGCTGATGTACCGCTACAAAGTGGACTATCTGCTGATCTGGCTGGGAGGGCTGTTGACCTGCGCGAATCCGTTCTGGTACCGGATGAACATGGCGAAGGCGCCGCCTTTGACGATAATCTACTCGATCATCGGGATCTACCTGCTGTTCGAGCGGAAGTACATATGGCTGATGCCGCTGATGTTCGTCTTCGTGTGGACATACAGCCTGTTTCCTCTGCTGTTTATCGCCGCGCTGATCTGGGTGGCGATAATCGGATGGAACGAGAAGATCTTCGAATGGCGACCGATCGTTTACACGCTCGCAGGAATGATC
The DNA here is from genome assembly GCA_024640445.1 of Acidobacteriota bacterium. Taxonomy (GTDB): domain Bacteria; phylum Acidobacteriota; class Blastocatellia; order Pyrinomonadales; family Pyrinomonadaceae; genus Aridibacter. The sequence goes on from JAHEEZ010000028.1 coordinate 4,512, forward strand.
CTCGGCAACGTGATTAACCCGTATTTCCCAAACAATCTGTTCCTTTTCTGGGAGCATTTCTTCACCAAGATCCGGGACCAGTACGAGGTAGCGGTGGGCGGCGAATGGTACTCGTACACCGGTTGGCAGCTCGTGACGCACCTGACGGTCGCTTTGATAGCGATGGTGGTCGGTTACCTTCTGTACAAGACCAGGAAAGACGTACTGCCCGAGCGGTCGACGTTCTTCTTGATCTTCGCGACGCTGCTTCTGATCTGGATGTTCAAGTCGAAACGCCTTGCAGAATACTTTCCGCCGATCGCGATCCTGTTCGCGTCGTTCAGCTGGCAGGCGTTCAGGACTCCTGAGGTTATAGAGCTCCCGGAAGAGTTTCACAGGGAACTCGAACCCCTTCTTGACACCGACAAAAAGCCGGGAGCAAAGGGAGTGGTCGAGAACCTCAAGGAAGCTCTGCCCTGGGTCGTTGGCGCAGCATTGGTGCTTTGGCTGTTCTTCAATTTCGGAGGAACGCGTCTGTTCCATCTGAAGCAGGAAGACCTTATCGCAAGCGTCGAACGGAACGAGAAGAACGACAAATACTTTGAGGCTATGGAATGGGCGAAGAAGAACATACCGCCCGGCGACCGGATATTCAACGCGAACTGGGATGACTTTCCTAAACTGTTCTTCTTTAACACTCAGAACAGCTATGTCTGGGGTCTCGATCCGAATTACCTTTATTCGCAGGATCCGGACATGTTCAAGATGGTGAAGAACATTACCGATGGAAAGGTGGACGATCCGGCGCCGTACATAAAAGACCGGCTTGGAACGCGCTGGGTCTTCTCCGACGCCGAGCAGAATACGGATTTTCTTGCGAAGCTGCTGGCGAGCGGTTGGGCGGACACTGTTTATGAGGACGGCGAGGCATACATACTGAAGATCCGCGACGTGAAGGGCGAGCCGGCCGCGCCGGGAGTCGCGCCGCCGCAACGATCCAATGACGATGCTTCTACCGCGGAAGAACCTGACGAAGAGGCGGCTCCGGACGAAGATCCGGACGATCCGTCAGCCGTGGAAGAGCCTTCACCCTCGCCGGATTCGGAAGGGGTTGGTGAACAGCCTTAAGTGCTGACCCGGTGATCAGAGCAATGCACCCTTTGTCTCAAAAGTTCGCGTTTCTTTTGTTTGCGGTTTCCGCGATCCTCTTTTCGGCCTGCTTCCCGCCGGAGGAACCAAATGAGAACGGCGGCGCGAACTTACCGAAATTGACGGATTTCCAGCGAGAAGTGCGTTCTCTAAAGACAGCGGATTTCGACTACATTTTTGTTTTTAAGCGCAAGGATGGCGACGCGTTGACGGCGGACGACAAACAGTTCATCAAAGAAAAGGCGCACTACGCAACGAATCGATTTACACTTTCGGAAGACGGAAAGGCTGTGTTCACGGGTTCGAATTACAAATTTGAAGAATCGTCGCTGGAAGAACTGAAGGCTCGGTTTGATTTTCAGGATTTTTCCAAGCCGCCGGAACAGATCGAAAAAGAAAAACAGAGCCGCAAGGTTGGAAATTCGGAAAATAACCCAGACACGGGCGGTGCAGATAAAGGAAACTCGAACTGATTTCACCCCCGCTTACAAATATGGCAGATCAACCCGCAGGCGACAGAGGACGGACCCGGAGAGCGATTCGCGAAGAGAAGAACGGCGCCGCGACTTCAATGATTACTCTTTCATTCGTCTTCCGCGCTGTCATAATCACGCTGCTGCTTCTAATCGCGGCGGGTCTGCTTGCGGCCGCTGTGTACGCCGGCCGGTTCCTTGTATTCCTCATAATCCTGTCCATTTTTTACGCCTATCTTCTGGAACCCATAGTCAGAGTGATCAGGCGGCCGTTCAAGGTCAGGAATCTTGATTCCCTGATGCCGCGCTCCCTTGCGATCGTTATTACCTACCTATTTGTCTTCACGGGACTTGCCCTTGCGGTGACATATCTCGCTCCGCAGATCGCGGAGCAGGCAAGACAGTTCGCGGAGAATCTGCCGACCTACCGCGACGCGATCCAGAACCGAATTTCCAGCGTGAATACGCGGTACGAACAGCTCCAGCTTTCGCCCGAGCTGCAGCAGGTGATCAACCAGCGGATCGGTTCTTTTGTCACGATCTTAAGCGATCAGCTTACGGCGCTTGCGGGAAACGCGGCGATAACGACCCTTACCTACCTTCCGGGACTGCTTCTCCTTCCCATTCTCGGCTTCTTCTTCCTCAAAGACGCGAAGATCTACAGGGCGATGTTCCTTGGGTGCTTCCCTCCCGGACGATGGCGTGCAAGGGCGGAGTCTCTTGTTACAGACCTGAACGACACGCTTGCCGGCTACACGCGCGCGCAATTGGTCTCGGGCCTCTTCATCGGAATCTTATGCAGTATCGGATTTACGTTGATCGGACTGGACTATGCGCTTCTGCTGGGCATTTTCGCCGGAATTCTCGAATTCATCCCGCTGCTTGGACCCTTGACGATCGCCGTTGCGGCAACGCTCGTCGGGTCATTCTCCGATGACCCCAGGCAGGGGCTGTACGTAGTCATTTTTCTTGGCGCGCTTCGCATTCTGCACGACTACGTAACCTACCCCAGGATCGTCAGGGGCGGCGTTCACATTCATCCGATGGCCGTGATACTTTCGGTATTGGCGGGAGAACAGATAGCAGGACTTCCGGGTGTTTTCCTTTCGATACCCCTTGTAGCGGTACTGGCGGTGCTTTACAAACACCTGCTTGAGCACACCGGACGAAGAAGCCTTTTTGAGGAACTGTTCGGCAAAGGCGAAAGCGAGGAGAGCGGTTAACGTGTCAGCCGGCGGCGGCGGTCTTCTTTTCTTCCAAGAGCCTTACAAATCGAGCGAAATGATGTTCCGCATCGTGGGGGCCGGGAGCGGCCTCAGGATGGTACTGGACGCTGAATACGGGGAGAGTTTTGTGTCTAATGCCAGCGACGGTGCCGTCGTTGAGATTTATGTGCGTGATCTCTACGTCGTTTCCCAGTGATTCCGCGTCTATGGCGAAACCGTGGTTGTGAGCGGTGATCTCAACCTTTCCGGTTGCAAGGTCCTTGATCGGTTGGTTACCGCCGCGATGACCGAACTTGAGCTTATACGTTCTTCCGCCGAAAGTCTGACCAAGCACCTGGTGGCCAAGGCAAATTCCGAACATCGGCGTCTGTGTTTCGGCCAGCCTGCGGATCTCTTGTACAGTTTCCGACATCGCAGCAGGGTCGCCGGGACCGTTCGAAAGAAAGATGCCGTCGGGCTTCATCGCCAACACCTTTTCGGCAGACGTCCCCGCAGGCACCACCGTGACCTTACAGCCCGCTTTTGAAAAATTGCGAAGGGAGTTCGTTTTTACGCCAAAGTCATAACACACCACGTGGAATCGTTCTGAACCAGCCGCGTCAACCGTGTAGGTCTTTTCGGTCGTAACCGCACTTGCGAGTTCCCTGTTCTTCATCTCCGGCGATGCCAGAACCCGTTCAAGCAATTTCTTTTCATCGGTTTCGACAGACGAGATACCGGCCCGCATCGCGCCCTTGTCGCGGATGTGCCTGACAAGCGCCCTTGTATCGACGTGCTCGATGCCGACGATCTTGTATCTGTTCAGGTAAGAACCAAGGGTCTCTGTAGAGCGCCAGTTGGAAGCTATTCGGCTTGCCTCGCGAACCACGAAACCCTCAACCCACGGTCGGCGCGATTCTATGTCATCCTCGTTGACGCCGTAGTTTCCGATCAGAGGATAGGTCATGCAGACGATCTGTCCCGCGTAACTTGGGTCCGTGAGGATCTCCTGGTATCCGGTCATCGAAGTATTGAAGACCATTTCGCCCATTGTCTCGCCCTCGGCGCCAAATGAAATTCCCCGGAAGGTCCTTCCGTCCTCCAGTACCAGGATCGCTTTTCTTGAAAGTGTCATTTCAGATCTTCAGTTACATTCCCGCAACAGGGTCGTCGCTGACCGGTGCGGCATCTTCCGGCATTCCTTCGGGTGTGCCTTCCAGCTTCGTGGCCCCTCTGTGCAAAACACCGACCTTTGAAGGCCTCCAATAACGGAAGAAGGCTTTGCCGTAGATATATTTCGCCGGTACGAGGCCCCAGGTCCGGGAATCCAGCGAATTGTCCCGATTATCGCCCATTACGAAATAGTAATGATCATCGACCCGCTTGCCGGAATAATCCAGTGTCGAGCGATTCTTGTCAGGGCTGAGATATGGCTCTTCAAGAAGCCTGCCGTTTATGAAGACCCTGCCTTCTTGAATTTCGACAAGTTCGCCCGGTAGCCCGATGACCCGCTTCACAAAGCTCTTCTCGGGATCCTGCGGATACCAGAAAACGACTATGTCGCCTCGTTCGATGTGGCCCCAGTCAAACTTCTGAATGTCGTAGTAGACAAGCTTGTTTACAAGAAGGCGCTCGCCCTCGTGCAGTTCCGGGACCATCGACTCCCCATCCACGACCACCGGCTGGGCGACAAAAACGCCGAAAAGAACGAAGACCGAGATAATCAGGATGATATCGCGCAAGAGCCGCAGGCTCTCGAACCAGATCCCGCTCCGTGAAGCCTTCTTGAGGCGATAAACCTGGATTTCTCCGTCGTCGGATGCCGAGACCGGTCCGAATTCGTATCCTTTTGTTTGCTTGAAAAATCCCATCGGGTGTCGGGTGCGGATCCGAAAACTTCCGTCCGCCTGTTTACTCAGCGTAAGAAACTACTTTAAGGTATCGTTGTTGTCAAAACAAAGCGACGGCTTCCGTTTGGTGCCCGAAAAGTATGGTCGGCATGTCCGGGATCAACGCGAGGCGCCGAGGACCGCGGGGAGAAAGCATGAAAGCAACAACGGCAGGAGAAAGAGTGACGTGAATGATGAAATCAGGGGCTTGTTCCCCGCACTCAGGAGATACGCTTATCTCAACAGCGCCGCGGTGGCGCCGATCCCCACCACCTCGATCGATGCTGTGATCAGCCAGTTGCGAGACGTGTCTGAGCACGGTTCGACGCACTATCCCGCCTGGGTCGAGACCAAGGGGCGGGCGAGGGCACTGGTTGCGGAGATGCTAAACGTAAGCCCGGAAAACATCGCGTTCACACGCAACACTTCCGATGGATTCGCCGCGGTCGCGGCTGGAATCGACTGGTCGGCGGCGGACAACATTGTCAGTTTTCACAAGGAATTTCCCGCTAATTACTACGCCTGGAGACGTGTTCGCGACAGGTTCGGAGTGGATCTGCGGCTTTGTCCCGAACGCGACGGCCGTATTGATCTCGATGAGTTCATCGGAATGATCGATTCCGATACGAAACTTGTTTCGATCAGCGCGGTCCAGTTCGCTTCGGGTTTCCGGACAGATCTCGAGAGGGTCGGGAGGGCCGCCCGCAATGTTGGAGCGCTTTTTTCGGTCGATATTATTCAGGCCCTTGGTACAACACCTTTTGATCTTCCTGCACAGTATGTGGACATCGCTTCAGGGGCTTCGCACAAATGGCTTTGCGCACCGGAGGGCTGCGGGATCCTCTTCATCAGCGACCGGGCCAGGGAGATTGTTGATCCGTCACTGGTTGGCTGGATCAGCGTGGAGGAGCCATGGGATTTCCAGGATATCGAACAGCCATATAGGCCCAACGCGCTCGCCTGGGAATCCGGAACCGGAGCTTCAAGCCTGTTCTACGGACTTGAGCAGAGCCTATTGCTATTAACAGGTACCGGAATAGGGCGAATAGAAGATCATCTTGAAGCGCTCACCGATTTCCTTTGCGAAGAACTGGATAGATTGAATTACAAGATAGTCAGTTCACGGCTGCCGGGAGAGAAATCGCAAATCGTGAGCGTGCAGCCGCCTGAAGGTCAGTCATCGCATGATGTTTTTAAGAGACTGGAGGCAGCAAACGTGATCGTATCTTCTCGCAGCGGAGTCCTGCGAATAGCGCCGCATTTCTTTAACACCGAAGCGGATATCGGGGCCCTGATCAGCAACCTGCCCTGACCGCCGGCTATTTTCCAATTAGTTTTCCTGTCGATTCGGCGGGAGTGAGACCATCAAGATTCAGGCGGGTCATACCTCCGGCATCGGAGAAGCTTGGAGTTGTCGCACGTCTTTGTTCTCGATAGAAGAAGAATAGCAGCCCGGTGATGACGCCGATAACTACCGCTGCGCCGAACCCGACCCCGATCACAATAACGGTGGAGATGAAAAGGCTCGAAGTGCCAACAATGAAGTCTCTCTCCGACTCACCATTTGCAAACAGTCCGGGCTCCGCTCCCAGCCACTGCACGACCTTCTCGTACTTGATCTTTTCGAACAGGGCGTTTGCCGCATTCTCGTCATTCGCGTCGAAGAGAAACACGTTGTAGTTCCCGATCCTTCTGTAGAAAAATCCCTGGGCCGGCTGCGACTGGAGTGCGGCGAGGACGCGCTGATCGGCATCCGCTGATGCCTGTGGCGTGGTGAATTCTATGATCAGGAGCTTGCCTTCGGGATAACTTGCGATCACTGCTTCGGTACCGGGAATAAAATCTATCGCCGTAAGAATTGATCGTTCGTCCAGGTAGGTAGATAGTTCTTCCGGCTTGTTTACGAAGATCGCGGACTCCCTCTTTTTTTCCCAATCGGGCAAGTGCTTGATGAGAACGGGAACACCTTCTTTCTCAGAGATTTCCTGACTCCTGGAAATGGTTTGGCCGGCGACATCTGTTACCGCGAGTACCGCGACAAGTATGACACCAAAGAATTTGATCGTGGAAGAAAACGGAATCATCTCGTAAAGTCGGAAAACCTCTGTAACGCTCGCAAGATGCGATGTTATCACGCCCAAATACTTATCGTAAGCAGATTAATGCAACAAAACAGGGGATCGGGAGTATAAATAACTCAAAATGCTATACCCTTTGGTGCATTAAATAAGATGGACGGTACACGCAATGGTTTAAATCTAATTTCAGATGTACGGCGAAGAAATAAGTATGTCCGTGCAGTTTTGGGAATAAGCGGGGCGGTACATAGCAATTATCCAGACAGAATGGAAGCATTGGATTTTTTGGCACGACACTTGTAGTAGGCAAAGTCGAGGGGGATAAGAAAATGGCAACAACAGAAACACTCGAATTTCCGATTTTGCAATCAGCCGATAGAGAAGGCTCCAGGAAGAAGGCCGCCGCCGAAGCCTTGGACGTCAAATCGATGTCGGATTACGACCTTACGCAAGCGTCTTCCAAAGGCGATATGGCTGCTTTTGAGGAGGTGTACAACCGGCACCACAGAAGGGTCTACGCCATATGCCTCAGGATGCTGAAGAATACGAATGAAGCTGAGGATCTGACGCAGGATGTCTTCATTCAGCTTCACAGAAAGATCGGAAGCTTCCGGGGCGATTCTGCATTCACTACATGGCTGCACCGGCTGACAGTTAATCAGGTCCTGATGCACTTCCGCAAACGCACGGTCAAGTTCGAGAAGACCACAGACGAGGGCGAAACGCCGGTCCAGATGGTCAAAGGTTCTGAAAAGCCAAGCCGTATGCCGGTTGTCGACAAAATCGCCATAGAGAATGCGATCAAGGAACTTCCCAATGGCTACAGGAACGTGTTCATCCTTCATGACATCGAAGGCTTCGAGCATGAAGAGGTAGCAAGGATATTGGGCTGTTCGGTCGGCACTTCAAAATCCCAATTGCACAAAGCGAGGCTGAAGTTGAGAAAGCTCCTGGGCAAGAAAGCCCCGCCCAGACTCTTCGCACAATAGAACCGTTAGAACAAAGAAAAAGGCTCCTGATACCGGGAGCCTTTTTCTCGTTCTGTCCTGAACCTTATTTTTCGTACTCGTCGATCACGATTCCCCTTCTTGCAAGCTCCGCAACAAATCGTTCCGGATCGATGACAAGTTCCTGCGGCGTCGCACCTCTTCTCGCAACATCACCGGAGGCCATCATCTGAGCAATTATCGATGCAGGGAACGCCGTGGTCCTCATCATCGCGCTGAGGCCTGTTCTTTCGTCGAATCGGTCTATGATGTCGTAGCATAACCGTTTGCGATCACCTCCGCGGATGCCGACAAATTCAAGTCGGACCAGGACCAGGTCAGGACCGTCAGCGGGCAGATGTTCCACCAGGAGCCGGCCAAACACCTTCCGGGGAACTACCTCTGATTCGCCGATCTGGACAGGCTCGCTTGAACACAGACCGAGATCTATCATCGTTCTGAATTTATCGCAGTGCCCGGCATACCTGATCGTCTTATAGTCGAGTTCCCTGATCTTCCCCTTAAATGTGTCAGGAAGGGTAGACGTCCCGCCCGAGGTCTGGAAGGCTTCGAGGGGCGGAAACCCATCGAAATTCAGGCTTTCGATCTCGTCCATCGAATCGACCTCAATTATCTCGCCGTCCCTGATAACCCGCGCCCTTTCAATGTACTCGTTGATCAGGCCTTCAACTGAAAACACGAGTTGATAGTCGAGCGGGGGTTCCGGGTGCTGCGGAAGACCCCCGACCCTGATATGGACCTCTTCAATCTCGTCAAATCTTTTGACGCCATGCATTGCGAGAACAGAAACCATTCCGGGGGCCAGGCCGCAATCGGGAATGATGCTCACGCCAGCCTCCCTGGCCTGATCGTCCAACGCCAACTGATTATCGACGACGTAATTGTTTCCGCCCAGGTCGCAAAAGCTTGTATTCGTCCGGATCGCGATCTTCGTCAGTTCTTCGTTGTACCAGTAATTAACGCAGGAGATCGCGGCATCGTGGTCCGCCATCAGTTCCGCGGTCCGAATACCGTCAGCTACATCGAGTTCGACTGCCGTGACTTTTTGAGATCCGACGACCTGCGCCGCAGATCGGGCGGTTTCTGCAACCGAGTCCGCCAGGGTGATCGCGGAAACGTCCGGGGAGTTGTGAGCAAGATCGAAAACGGCGCCGAGACCCATCCGGCCGGCGCCAAGAACTAGAATTTTCATGCTTTTACACTTTTACTTTACTTGCGGTTAATTATCAGTACCTGCCGCAAGTGCTTCAGATCTTTACCAGTCGTCAAATTCTTCAGGCGCCTGATCGGCGAGGACGGCAGCAGCGTAAGACCAAACCTTTTCTTCCCAGACTTTGATCGATTTTGTGACCTGCAGTGCAGCCTGCGGGTGTGCCGCGTTTCTTTCGAGCCGAATAACCTCAGCGATAACCGAAACTTCATTTTTCGGATTTTCGGTCACAGTCAGCTTCACCGTGCTGCCGACTGCCGGAAGGAGACGGGGAAGAAATACGAGCGCGCCGCGCGGACCGATATTTTCGGTAAGGCCCTCTTCCATCAGATCCTGACCCGCCTCGTCCTTCCAGTCGAGCCGCACTGGAAAGGAGATTACGTGACGGGATCCTGTTCGGCGATTATCCATAAAGTTATTAGTTCTCCATCGAACGTTGTGAGAAATATACTTAATCGGGGCCAATTAGTCCATAAGGCTGGGTTCGTGCCGACATTTCCGATGCAGCCGGGCGGCGTTTTCAACTCGATTTCCCGTTGGACAGGTCCTGTTTCAGATGTTAGGGTTAAGGTTTGTTTTGGGGAACCGCTCCAAAACAATGTAGCCGAAAGGCAAAAATTAGTTACGGTCGGGCTGTTAATACAATTCATTTACCTTGTATTCCGGTGTTTTTGAACACCATTTTTTATGTTAGGCTCGGTTTTATAATTGATAGGAGAATGATCTATGAGAAACGAAGCGAGACGCTACGTGCTTGCGATCCTGATCTTGGCGCTTGTAGGTGTAGCCTATGCGCAGACGCAGGTCGACAGCAACGATGTCTTGACCAAGGATTCCCAGGCAGGCATTCAACCGGAATTTATTTCAAGCAATTCAAATAAAGAAGATAAGAATAGCAAAGACGTAGAAACAATTGGCGAGGCTGGAGCTGATCCATTGCCCGCTGCTGCCGCAGAATCCGCAGAGAGTAAAGCCAGGACCTTCAGGGCCACTGCATACTGCCTGAAGGGCAGGACGGCTATGGGACACCAGGTCCGTCGAGGCCTCATCGCAGCGGATCCGAGAGTTCTTCCTTTGGGTACGACGGTAGAGATCACGACTGGGAGGTACTCCGGCACTTACCTGGTATCTGATACCGGAAAAAGAGTGAAGGGTTCCAAGATCGACATATGGGTGCCGAGTTGTTCTGAAGCAAGGCGATGGGGTCACAGGACGGTCAAGCTAAAGGTCGTCAAGAAGAAGAGCAGGAAGCGATAGTCTTTCTAAATCGATCAGAAAAAGCCGCTTCGGTAACCGGAGCGGCTTTTCTCATGGAAGGAAGACGGACGATCAAACCAGGTCTAATGCTTGTCCGGCAAAAACCTGTTAACGACCTTTCCATTCTCATCCAGAAATGAAAGACTCGCATTTCCTTTCTCTCCAACTTCCATCAGGATCCGCCTGCGGCCTTTTCCGTCCATCAGTGCGATAGTGGCGGTCCCGTCGTCCCCGCGTCCGACCCAGATCCGGCGATGATTTTCAGTTCCGGTAATGCTGTCAACCACGGCGAGCCCCGCGAAGCGGTCTTCGCTGTCATCCACTCCCGCCAGTTGGATTATCTGGTTCGCGTCGTACTTGTCGAACGTCAGGCTGCCACCGGAATTCACAACCTTACCCTTTTCATTCGTCCGGCCGCCAAAGATCAGACCGCCATTCTCTGACCCCTCGTCATTATAGAAGATCATTCCTGCCTGCGGCCTCGGGAACGGCTGTTCCTTCCCCTTTACAATTATCCCGGGGAGTTTGTCGTGATTTGAGAGCACCATCCTCAGCGTCCCGTCCGGTTCGACAACGTTGATCCTGTGGACGGTAATCTCGTCGAAGGTCTTCGACTCGTCGGCCGCATCCGCAATCCAGACTATTGATAGAAACGCGACGTTAGCAGCCGCGATAAGAATGGTGATCCTGAATAACCAGCTGGTCGGAATTGACATTGCTAAACCCCCGTTCTTTCGGTTCCTTTCCCATTTGATTCTATATTGTCGGCCGGCGAACTTTGATTGAACTCCAAAACGACGAGACACGAGAAGACTGCGAGTCGTGCGTCAGCTCCCGCTTCGTCGATCAGATCATTTCTTATTTCTTATTTTCTATCGGGAGCAAAATTCGACACGTTCCCGGTCATCCGCCACTTGCCGTCGATCTTTTCGTAGAGCTCGGTCCAGGCGCTTGTAAATTCGAGCGGCCCGGAAGGTTTCCCGTTCTTGTCGAAGCGAACGCCTTTCGCGAAGACCCTTACCGTCACCCAGCCGAGCATCCCGTCCTTTGAGACTTTGACGATCGGACGGATCAGGTCGTCGTAAACGGTGTAGTCCCGGCTCGACATAATCCTGTCGAACCCGGCATCCGCCTCCTCATCCGACATCGTGAAGACCTCTCCTTCACTCACAACGGTGAACGGTGCTGCGTTGTTCGATCTCATTCCCGACGCGTCTCCGAAGAAGTGATCATCCATTACGATCCTATGGAGCCGCAGGAGTTTCTGTTCGTCGGTCAGGACACTGTCGGGGGCGCGGAAGCCCGCAAGATCTCCTTCGTTGAACGCGATCTTCGTATAGCTGTATTTGAATCGCCGCTGACCGTCGTCCATCCAAACCTCCGTTGGAAGGGGAATGTCACGCGCGGGACGAAACTCGCCGAACTCGAATTGCACGGTCTGTCCGGAGCCCATGCGGAGCTTCATTCCTTTGGGTCCCGTCTTGTCATAGAACATCGTCCAGACCGAGTCACCGTCGCGCACTTCGGCGGAATTCATCGGTTCGCCTATGAAATCGGATTTGCCGGCCTTCATTTGCCCGGGGTGTATCTGCGAGAAGAAGAGAAGCTGGGCGTGCACCTGATGTCCGAGAACGAACATCTCTGCCGAGGCGTCGTCTTCCATCTCGGCCTTTCCGTCATAGGTCCAGAAATACTTTCCCTCGACGCCCTGGGTCACGGTTCGGTCGGGGTAGATCCTTCGAAAAACGGCGCGCTGCGGATCGTTATAGTAAGTGCTGGTTTTGTACTTTATCCCGTCGGAAACCGAAACATCGGCTTCGGTCCGAATGGAGGTGATCTTTTCGAGCCGGCCTTCGGTGCCAATGGTCTTAAGCCAGGGAGCTGCGTTTTCCTGAGCAAAAGTCTCGGTTTGGAGTAAGAGAGCGATGAAGAGGAACAGCAATGCGATCAGGAAATTTTTCATCTATGTGATCCAAAAATTGGAAACAAGCCCGCCGCTAAACCAATTGCAATTCACTGCGCTGCAAATGCTTACATCCAAATAGCACCCGATATCACCCGAGAAGCTAACATCCCGGCAAACGTTCGCATGTTCAAATGCAATGCTTTCCCAACATTACCTTACTACTCTCCGGCTTTGCCGTTGAAATAGACAGCATTCGGCGCACCGCTTCTCGCTGCACCGATGTCGAGGTATCCGTCACCGTTGAGATCCCCTAAAGCGAGACCGTAAACTGTCCCCTTTCCGTCTCCAAATCGGACCTCATCAAATGCCTTTCCTCTATTGAAAAATACCGATCCCGGCAACTTTACATATCCGACGACTATATCCATTTTTCCGTCGTTATCGAGATCTCCTACTGAAATGGAATAAGGCACCTGAGACCTTTCGCCAAGCTGAGGCCCTACTCCGAAACGGCCTTTACCGTCATTCAAGTAAACAAAGGAACCAAGTTTTTCGTCGCCAACTATCAGATCGATCCATCCGTCGCCGTTCAGATCGACTGCGGCCGCCGTGCGCGCATTCGAAGCCTCCGGACCGAATTCGGCGGTGCGTGAAAATCCCGCTTTACCGTCATTGAAAAAGACCTTGCTTCTTCCTCCGTCCCTGTGGGGAACGATCAGATCGATCATTCCGTCTCTGTCGACATCCGCCGGAACGATCGAAGTCGCAGAGTCAGACTCGATCACGCTGCAGCGCTCCATATTGAATTTCCCTTTATTGCCGTTAATGCAGAAAGCGCTTTTGCTCTGTCGGTTTGCAGCGATGACATCCGGTTTACCGTCACCGTTCAGGTCGGCGGACGCAGCGTTCCGGGTGATCCAGGAAGGCGCTCCCCAAGGACCGGATCCGGTGAAATTCGCTTTCCCGTCATTCAGATATACAAGCTTCGTGTCGGGCCGGTCGTTGCTGACGAACACATCCAGATCTCCGTCTCCATCCACATCCGCGAGCACCGCCGAATAGGTTCTGTCAGGATCCTTTCCAAGGTTGTAGGCCTTCGTAAAATTCCCCTTGCCATCATTTATCAGTACCCGGTTGTGGAGCGGCCAATGACGGCCTTTGGCAAGAACAACGTCGAGATCCCCGTCTCCGTCGAGATCGCCGATGCTCACGTTCGCCGAGGTCTCCGAGGTGATCTCAAGCAGCAGGACATCTTCAAACTGCCGCTTTTCGACAAGCTCGAGCCGGAAAGCTGAAAAGACAATCAAAGCAATAATGGTAGTTTTGAGCATAACGAACCTCTTTCATTCCCCCGCGACGGAATCTCAAACACCATTCACGATTGACAAGGACGTTCCCGCGAAATCGCGAAGAAGAATTGCCGCTGATCTTCGCTGAAAACGCGGATCAGATCTCTGTTGGCTTTCTAATACTCCGCGTCATCTGCGCAATCCGCGGCTGAATTCTTTCCTTGTGTTCTTCCTCTCTATTCACAATTCACGATTGACGATTTACGAAGAGGTTCCCGCAAGGGCGCAAAGGAGAACTGCCGCTGATCTTCGCTGAAAACGCGGATCAGATCTCTGTTGGCTTTCTAATACTCCGCGTCATCTGCGCAATCCGCGGCCGAATTCCTTCCTCGTATTCTTCCTCGCTATTCACGATTCACGATTGACGATTCACGAAGAGGTTCCCGCAAAGACGCAAAGAAGAATTGCCGCTGATCTTCGCTGAAAACGCCGATCAGATCTCTGTTGGCTTTCTGATACTCCGCGCCTTAGCGACTCTGCGGTTAGATCTACTTCCTCTTACCCAGCGAAATCAGGTTCGCCCACAGCCGCCACGCGCCCGGGACGCCCGCCGGAAGCTGGCGGAAGAAGGCGTACGAAGTGTAGACGTACTGGCCCTCGCCGATCTTTGCGTAAACCATCCCGCCCTTGTTCTCGGGCTCGCCCGTGTCGTGGGCTTCGAGCAGACCCGTGTAGCGGTCGTCGAACGAACTGAACGCATACAGGTTTCGCTCCTGCACCCAGCCCTCGAAATCCGTCTGCGCGATACGGTTCGGAGAATTGAAAACCGGATGCGCGGGCTCCAGGATCGTCACCTTCGCGTCCTCCTCGGCCACGCGCGAGGCCATCTGGGCGGGAAACGGCACAAGGTTCTTCTGAATCAGCGCCGCCTTTTGGTACTGCACTACCATCGTTCCGCCTGCCTTCACATAATCAAGCAGCCGCTGGTTGTTGGCAACATAATCGGGATTCGTCTCAGAAGCCCTTATGCCGATCACGATGGTGTCGTATTTCGAAAGATCTCCGCTCGTGAGTTCCTGCTTGCCGATCGTCTCCACGTCGAGCCCCATCTGACGCATCGCGTCCGGCGCCGAATCGCCGCTGCCTTCCACGTATCCAACTTTGACGGGCGCTACCTTCAGGTCCATCACGGCAACTTTCGCAGTTGAGCCGGAATAGAACCGATGAGTCTGGATGTGGTCGTAGGCGATCATATTCATCGTCTTGAAGAAACTCTGACCCCCCGCTTCCGCGACAGCCTTGAGGGCGAAATCACCTGTAGATGCCCCGGAGGGAATTGTTATCTCGAACTCGAACGACGCTCCGTCACCTTTCTTCGCGATATTGAAATCCGCGCTAGCTGGCGAAACCGACCATCCCTTCGGAGCCTCGATCTTCGCGATTCCGCTCACTGCGTTCGTAGCATTGCTTGTCAGATTGAGCGAGATCTTTCTCGTGGCGGGAAGTTCGCCATTCGGCACCGCCAGAAGATGCTGGTCAAGATCGACTGATATTTTCGGAACGACGTTGATATTTCGGCGCAACTCTCCTCGCGTCGGATCGGCAAACCGGTACTCGAGCGGCTGTGTGAATTCGACTTCTTTACCGTCGATCGTCACCGTGACCTTCGCGTGGACCAGAGCCCCGCCGAAAGGCTGGTTCTTAGGCGAACCGTCGGGCCATTGATACAGATAACCGTCCCTGGGCTCCTCCATAAAATATGGCTGGGTCGGCTGTGCGGCGGCGGGAACTTTCAAAATGTACGCCTGCGAAGCGTCTGCCGTTTCGCGGAAGAACCGGGCGAACGCAGAGTTGTCTTCCGCCTCCTTCCCACCAACTACTCCCCACCCCTCCGGAGCCTTTAGCTCCGTCTTTGTAACCTTCACCCTTTCTGCGTCGGCGGTGAAGACTTTGACAGTCGTGTTAAAGCTTTCGCCCGGTGTCACCGTCTCGGTATCGGAAAGCGCGTCTATCCTGATCCCGGCTGCAAGTTTTATCGCTTTCCGAAGCTCGTCCCGCTTGAGATCCATCAGGAACTTGACCTCGGGCTGTCGCGTGGACCAATAGACCTTGTCCGCCTGCCCGTACGCGTCTACCAGGGTCGAGACGATCGCCTCGGGTTTTAGAGGATCGAAATCCGACAGCGCTTTTCTCAAGAGACCGTCCAGTTTGTCCAACTCATTCTGAAGAGGCTTCTCCGAAGTGCCGATCAGCTTCTGTATTCCTTTGATCGAAGTGTCGAGCCCATCAAACGGGCTGGTTTCCTTCGCAGGCGTATCGACCGCGCTTTCTTTCAGGTTCATACCCGCGAACCGGTCGCCCTTAAGCTCCAGCCCGCCTTGTTCCTGTGTCTTGTGCTGGCTGCGTCCCTCGGCGGCGATCTCGTAATACGAACGCCCGATCAGCGGATCGTATTCTCCCGTGTTTATGTTCACATCCGGTTCCGCGCGGTCGCGGAATCCCTGCGACCGGTAGAACTTCATGACCCGCCACGCGTCGCCGGTACCGGGGCATTCTCGAGAATCAGCCGCCGCTATGACCGCTATCGGAGCGATGAAACCCGCGAACTGGTGCTGGCCGTGTCCGTCGGCGGGCGTTCCCGAGAATCGCGGAATCACGACAAGCGGCCTGAAGGTGCGGATGGCCCGGACGACGTCGCACTTGATCTTCTCGATGTCCCATTTCGCCTGCGCCTCTTCAAGACGCTTTGAGAAACCGTAATCGAATGCGCGGGAGAACATCTGTGTCGCGCCGTCCAGAGTTCGCGCCTGAAGCAATTCTTCTGAACGTATAATGCCGAGCGACTCGAAAAGCTCCGGCCCGATCACGTTCTGTCCTCCGTCGCCTCGTGTGAGCGAAAGATATACGGTACGGGCGTTGGCGCCGCGCGCGAGATAGGCGACCAGGTCGGAGTCCTCGTCGTCGGGATGCGCTCCGATATGCATCACGGACCTGGTGTTGTTGAACCTCTTGAGAAGCTGACCGAGCCCGATCGCTCCCCGGTCATAGTCGGGCGTGACCTGGGCAGAGGAAGTAACAGGGATGGACAGGATGAAAAGGATAAGAACGGTCAGGCATACCGTCCGTCTTGCGAATTTCATAGGCGATAACCAACTAACTGGAATGCATGAAAGATACCACGGGGACACATGTATCCGGTACCAGGTATCAGGGATCGGGGATCGGGGATCGGGGATCGGGTAACAGCGATCATAAGGAATATCTGCGAGGTAACTCGTTCCCCATGATACCGGACACCTGATCCATAAAATCTGGTCCGTGTCAGTAGCCCTAACGTGAAGGAGGGCTGAGCATGGATCACTGATCATGTATCAAGTATCATGAATCCCCGGTATCGGGAGGGTATTGGATCCGCGATATCTGATCGCTGATACTTGATCCCTGATACCTGATCCCTGACGCGAGCCCGCACTGACGCTTGGGCTACTGACACAGGCCGAGTCCTGTCTTCAATCTCCCGTCCCCTGACTTCTGACTTCTGACTTCTGATTTCTCACTAAAGCCCCAGCCTCTCGTTCTCTTCAGCGAAGATGTCCCGGACGACATCGCCGTCCGAGCGCAGTTCTTCGAGCGTTTCCGGGTCCCACATGCTCCGGGGCGTTTCGAAGAAATCGCCACCGTAAATGTGTATGCCTCCGGTGAATTTGCGAAGGGGATTCGTCACGGAATGCACAGCGTCAACCGGAAGCGGGGTCGCATCGCGGTCGAACAGAGCTGCGACCCCATAAGCCTCGATTCCGCCGTCTTTTTGCTTCCAGAGGATGTTGTCTTCCCGGCCCGTGTAAATGCCTATGTTCGCCCACATCAGATGA
>JAHEEZ010000029.1 GCA_024640445.1 Acidobacteriota bacterium
GATTTGGTGGAATCAATTGTTTGCCTATCAATTGATCACTTGATGGAAGAGTCAAACAACCGCCAACAGTGTTTGACAATGTTTAATATAGCAGATGCCGATCAGGATTAGCAAACACTATTTTGAAGGAGGGGCCAGCTTTTGATAGTCGCGTTTGTCATCCTCTGGGATTGAGGAATTTGATAGAATGTCCGGGCCCCTTCACATGAGTCACTAACTCCTAATGTGCAAAGACCGAATCAAGATCATTTCACTGCTGCCCTCTGCAACCGAGATAGTCTGCGCGCTTGGCCTTGGAGAGGATCTTGTCGGCGTTACTCACGAATGCGACTTCCCGCCGGGTATCGGTTCAAGGCCGCATTTGACTGCAAGCAAGATCAACCATGAACGATCGACCAGTCGCGAGATCGACCACGCCGTGAGGAGCCAGCTTGATGGCCACGGTTCTATTTACACGCTCGACGAAGACTTACTTGCGGAACTGTCGCCTGATCTGATTCTCACACAGGAGCTCTGTGAGGTTTGCGCGGTAAGCTACCGCACGGTTTCCGCGGCCGCCCGTATGTGTGCCGCAAATGCCGAGATAGTTTCCCTTGAACCGAACACGATAGAAGACATCTATTCGAATATCCTGACGGTGGGCGAGGTGGCAGGCGTCCGGGAGACCGCGGAAGACCTTGTTCTTTTGCTCCGGGAAAGGTTTGAAGATCTGAAAGCAATTACGTGTGGTCTGAACCGACCCAGGGTGATGATGCTTGAATGGTTGGACCCGCCGTTCACCCCCGGACACTGGGTTCCCGAACAGGTCGAGGCCGCTGGGGGATTTTGCCTGCTTGGCGAGGCCGGACAGAAAAGCAGTACGACAACGTACCCGGCAGTCGCGGAATCGAATGCCGACGTATTGGTCCTGATTCCATGCGGTTACAGTACTGCTGATATTCTAAGGCAGCTTGAAATTACTTTCTTTCCCGAAGTGCTTCGCCATTTGCCGGCGATACGGAACGATAACGTTTGGGCGATGGATGCAAGTGCCTATTTTTCACGGCCTGGTCCGCGCGTGATCGACGGTGCCGAGGTCCTTGCCAAGATCCTCCACCCGGAAATACTCGGCGCGCCGACCGAACTTGAAGCAGTGCGGATCGATATTACTGCTTTGAAATTCTCCGGGTAACTGGCCTTTGAGCTATTGTCAATATATGAGAAATCTACCCTTCATCATTATTCTCGTTCTGTACTCCGTGACCGCGTTTGCCCAGTCGGACCTGGACGCCCTGGCAGTGGTCGGCGGCCGTACGTTTACTGCACAGGACCTTGATCCAAAGATCGCGGAAGACTGGAACGGTCTCGGGAAACGGACGGAGGAGGCGAGGGCCGCGCTCCTGGAGCAGCAGATCGACAGAAAAGTCCTCGACTTGGAGGCTGGAAAGAGAGGGGTCTCGATCGATGATCTGATCAAGACCGAGGTAAGCGACAAAGTTCCGGAGCCGACCGATGCGGAGGTAAAGCAGGTATACGACGACAACAAATCGGAGATAGGACCGGTTCCGCTCGCCGAGGTGCGGCCGCAAATTGTCAGGTTCCTCAAACAGCAGGCCGAGCGCGAAGCTACTGCAAAATACCTGGACAATTTGAAGGCGGGGCACAAGATAGCAAAAGGAAAGGACATCAACGCAAACGGCCTTAAGCCCTCGGAAATTGTCGCGATGGTCGACGAGACCGCTATCCTCTACCACGAGTTTCTGCAGCGGAACGGATTAGCGCTATACGAATTTGAAGCAAATGTAACGGATGAGGTCCTAAATGCCTTGACCCAGGTGGTAGACGCATCGGTTTACACTATGGAGGCAGAAAGCCTGGGGATCCCGACCAGCGACCTGATTGCTCGTGAAATAACGGACAAGCTCAGAGAGTATTCAGGCGCCGAACGTGAACGGCTGGAATCGGCCTTGAAAGACAGGCTCTATTCCAAATACCGCGTTACTTATTTCATAAAGGAGCCGGAGCCCTACGTTCAGCCCGTCTCCGTAGATGACGACCCGTACAGGGGCAAGAAGACAGCGCCGGTAACGGTCATAATGTTCACGGACTTTCAGTGTCCGGGATGCTCCGGCGTCCACCCGATCCTGGAGCGCGTTATCGCGGAATTTGGCGACTCGGTCAGGTTCGTGGTCCGCGATTTCCCCCTGACAAGCATTCATGAGAATGCGTTCCCGGCGGCGGTAGCGGCTAACGCGGCGAACAGACAAGGGAAGTTCTTTGAATATGCGGAATTGCTATACAATAATCAGGATGCGCTCGACGAGGCTTCTCTGAAGAGATACGCGGCAGAAGCGGGCCTGAATGTTTCTAAGTTTGAAAAGGACATTAGGGACCCTGACATTGCAGCCGAGATAACGAAGGACATTGACGCCGGAAAGGCCTACGGTGTCAGCAGCACCCCAAGCATTTTCGTTAACGGCTACAAGGTGCGGACGCTTTCGGAATCGAGTTTTCGAAAAGCCATCAGCCGGGCGGCCGGGAAACGCTGACGGGCGGCGATTTGTTTGTGCGCCCGGGCTCAACACCAACTATATGCGAATCTTGATGTTCCTTTTTCTTGCGATGATCACTTTTTCCTGCGGCAGCGCTTCTGACAACGGACCTTCGGTGGTGAACAGTGCTCCCAGCAATTCTGGAACGGTCCCCAGGTACGGCTACGACATCGTCAAATCCTATCCGCACGATGGTAACGCGTTTACACAGGGGCTTGTTTACATGGACGGATTTTTGTATGAAAGCACCGGACAGTACGGAGAATCGTCCCTTAGAAAGGTTGAGATCGAGACGGGAAAGGTTCTTCAAAAGAAGGATGTCGCGAGGGATTTCTTTGCCGAAGGCATCGCGATCCTGAACGGCAAGATATTCCAGCTTACCTGGCGGAGCGGTGTCGGTTTCGAATATGACCTAAAGGATTTCAAACTGCTTCGGGAGTTCCGCTACAGCGGAGAGGGTTGGGGACTTACGACCGACGGACAGATGCTTTACCAGAGCGACGGAACTCACGTCATAAGGGTCATCAATCCCGAGAATTACGAAACCGTCAAGACAATCGTCGTAAAGATGGAGGACGGTCGGCCGCTGATGAGCATCAACGAACTCGAATGGGTAAAAGGCGAGATCTGGGCCAACGTTTGGCATTCGGAGCGGATCGGCAAACCGAACCACATCGCAAGGATCGATCCCGCGAGCGGCAAACTGCTCGGGTGGATTGACCTGAGCGGTATCTCTCCAGAAGATTCCGCCAGGGACAGTGAGAACACCCTGAACGGAATCGCGTACGATGCGAAAGATGACCGTCTTTTTGTCACGGGAAAGAACTGGAAAAAGCTCTTCGAGATAAAGCTTACCAAGTAGACCGGGGGACATTGTTCTTCTATGCTTCGTTCAAGCCCCTATCTGGAAGGCACTTATGATCAAGTCTTTATGGATCGCCTTCGCGATCCTTTTCCTTTTCAGCGCTACCGTTTGCTTCGGATCGGATTCCCAAACCGCATACACCGTCCGGATCGAACCCGCTTCTGGCGAGCTCAGTATCACGGCACGCATGACGCTAGAGGACGACCGTCTCTTCATTGCTCCGATCGGCGCCAACCAGTTCCCTGCCAGATGGGCGGCGTTCATTCTTGATCTTAAAGTAAAGGGTACTGACGGAAAAGAGATCCCGGTCTCTGACAACGGCGACGGCACCTGGAAGATCGCCGCGAAAGGTGGCGATCGCGTAGACCTTTCTTACAATGTCAAACTTGATCACGAGAAGCACGAGTGGTCGTCCGGCATCGACGGCGCGGCATACGTCCGCGACTGGGGAATCTTCTCCGTCGGCAGGGCCTTCGCGGTGATGAACGGCGAGGATCGAAAAGACATCGACCTGAAGTTCGAAACACCCAAGAGCTGGAAGGTCTCCGGATCCTGGAAAGACAATGGCGTCGGGAGTTTCACGGTTGCGGACAACAACGACCTTTCCGAATCGATGTTCTTCGCAGGTCAACACAGGGAATTTTCTATAAAGAGGGAAGGATTCGAGCTCCTTTTCGCCATCGGAGGGCCGGGAGTTGTCGAGCAGGAATCGGAGCTCTCCCAGCTGGCCGGGAAGGTGATGGATTACTACATCGAGCTGATGGGCGGACTTCCGAATCCGCCGCCGGGAACTAGGTTCGAGAAGGTCCTGGTGGTAGTCAGTCCGGGCAAGACCACGGACGGCGAGGTGATCGGGAATCACATCTCGGTGATCCTCGACACTAGCGGAGACCCGATGGGAGCAATGATCTCAAGATTCATATTCGCCCATGAGTTCTTTCACCTCTGGAACGGCAAATCGATCATTCCGGAATCCGTGAGCGAGGAGTGGTTCAAGGAGGGCGTTACCAATTACTACACCATCAAGGCCCTGCGCGCGGCGGGCGCCCTTCCCGAAGGCGCGGTGTTCGGGGTGCTGAACGGCTTGTTCTATCAGCGTTACAGCAACGACGAAGGGTTTGGCAAGAAGACGATCCCGGCAGTCTCTTCCGGCGACGACAAGCACAAGCACTGGGGAATGATCTACGGCGGAGGGCTGTTCGCGGGGATCTGCAGCGATGTCGCGATCCGGAAATCGAGCGGGAACCGCCGCAGCCTGGACGACGTGATCGTCGGGCTGTTCAGGGACTACGCAGGGACGGATAAGGAATACTCGAAAACGGAACTTCTGAATCGCCTCGCAGCACTGTCCGATTCGAACCGCGGCTTCTTCGAGAAGTATGTTTACGGCGCAGAGCCGGTCCCGATCGCACAATGCCTCTCGGACGCGGGTCTCGACGCTAAGGTCGAGAACGGCCAGCTAATGGTCAAAAGAAAGGCGGACGAATCTGCGGCGGAAAAGAAGATGATCGACGCGATGTTCGGCGGGCAATGACCAATGCTCACTGTTCATCGATCAATGGCGGGTAAAGGATTGTCGCCAACGGCGATATACAACATAGCCCAGGGTGAAACCCTGGGTGTGACGGGTGATACAAGAGTCGTCGCCGAAGGCGACGGACAAGATCCTCTCCGCGCCTAATCCTGACGACGACTCAGGCAATCGGGAATCAAACGCAGAGAACCGTAACCCGAATTGCAGCTCGTCCCTTAACCCGAAACTCCGGAAGCCTCGAAGGGCTCAACGAGTCCGCATAGCGGACGGCCGAACCTTAGCCCCGGTCTTCAGACCGGGGAACAACGCCCCATTAATCCATACAGCCGCTTCAGCGGCGGCACGCCGCATTGACCCTTGACCAATGAAGTCAGTAGCCCAAGCGTCAGCGCGGGCGCGAATCGGTCTTCCCTACGCCTCCTTGTTACCCGGGTTCTCCGTGGCGTTCTTTCCTGCCGCCGCACCTATTGGGCGTGCTGATCTACGCCCTCCCTCACGGTCGGGCTACCGACACAGACCGGCCTTCTGTCTTCATTCCGAGGCTGTTGTTAATTGGATCAGCTTCCGATGTGCGCCCGGACAAGTTCCATCAGGTCTGAGGCATAGACAGGGACCGGGAATTCGGCTTTGAGCCGGTCGAATCCCATCCCGTCGATCAGGATCGGTTCGTCGGACTTTATCACGGCAGGCGGAATGACCGCGAAATCGCCCTCGACCTTGTCGCGTACGGCGAGGAAATCCTGGCCCGAGAGAAGTCCCGCCACGGAGACGTCTCCACCGAAATAAGTGTTCGGCACCGCGACGACCGAGAGCTCGGAGCCGACCAAAGCGTTCAGCCTTTCGACCTGCTTTCTAAGATAGGGCGCGAACATCTCTCCCGTGAAGACGGTGCCATTCAGCGACTGAACGACGGGGACATCCTCATCGGAAACGGGCTTCAGAGCCAGATCGTGCGTGCGGAGGTCCTTCTTTTCACCAGTCGGCTTTTCATCGCCCGAACTTATCTCTTCGAGGAACTCCCCAAACTCACGTTCGAACGTCCTGATCATCCCGACGCCGTCCTCGATCTGCGGATACTCTCCGTAGTGATCCCTGGTCGGGATCTCTGCCCCCGCCTTCACGTAGATCTCATCGCCGAGAAACGCGAACGTCGTCCCGAGCGTTTTGCGGAACTCTTCCTGAAGTTCGCCGATTTTTTCGATCGTCTTCCGGCAGAATTCGGGCGTCACCTTCGTAAGCCGCTCGTCCTTGTTGTAACGAGTCAGCGCCACCGGAACGACTGCTGTGGAAACCACCTTCGGATAGTGCGCCGCGAGGTCACGCAAGGTCTTTTCAAGCACCTTTCCGTCGTTGATCTCCGGGCAAAGCACGACCTGAGCATGGATCTCGATATCGTTTTCAAGAAGGCGCTCAAGTTTGTCTGAAATGTCGGCCTTCTCCTCCTCGACACCCAGGAGATAGGCGCGGGTCTTCAGGTCCGTCGCGTGGACCGAGACATACTGCGGAGACAAGCGCTGTTCGATGATGCGGTTCATCTCGTCCGCGGTGACGGACGAAAGTGTCGTGTAATTCCCGTAAAGAAATGAAAGCCTTATGTCCTCGTCGCGGACGAACAGCGAAGGCCTCGCGTCATCCGGATTTCCCTTGCAGAAGCAGAAAATACATTCGTTTGCGCACTGGCGGGGGATGATCTGCTCGAATTCGATCCCCAGGTCCTCGCCCTCGTCGCGTTCAAGGTCGACTTCCCAGGTCTCACCGTCCGACTTCTTTACCAGGAAGATCATCTCGACCTCGCCCGATGTCTGAAAACGGAAATCGAGGTAGTCGCGCACAGTCCGGCCGTTGACCTTCGTTATCCGGTCGCCGGACTCCAGGCCTATCTCGTCTGCGATCGATCCCGGAACCACCGAATCGATGGTCACTCCGGGACGCCTCATCTGTGTAACCGCCGGTGTGACGGCGAATTCGTACATAGCTTGATTCTGTCAGCGGAAATTGAGCGTTGCAAGGCCCTTTACCCGAAAACAAGATGCCCGCCGGATGGGGAGAAGTCTCCCGCGCCCGGCAGGCATCAATTCAGTAACTTCCGTTCACGAAGGGTCAGGCTTTTGCCGCAGCTCCGTCAATAAGGCTTGAAAGCGCCGTGTATTCAAGGTCCTGCGAAGTCGCGACAGCTTCGTATGTCAGCTTACCGGCAAAGGTGTTGACGCCTTCGGCAAGACCGCTGTCCTCGCGTATCGCCCGCTCGAATCCCTTGTTTGCCAGGTCCAAAGCGTACGGAAGAGTCGCATTCGTCAAAGCGAAGGTCGAGGTCCTCGGTACCGCGCCCGGCATATTCGCAACGCAGTAGTGAAGGACGCCTTCCTCGTAATAGGTCGGATTCGAGTGCGTCGTCGCCCGTGTGGTCTCGAAACACCCGCCCTGGTCGACGGCAACGTCCACAAGCACAGAGCCGTTCGGGATGTCCTTGAGCATGTCGCGTGTGATCAGCTTGGGTGCAGACGCGCCGGGAATGAGCACCGCTCCGATAACGAGATCGGCGTGCGAGATAGCCTCGTGGATCTGGTAGCGGCTTGAAGCAAGTGTCTGGATCTTCGAAAGGAAGATGTCGTCAAGCTCCCGTAGGCGATCCAGATTCTTGTCGATGATCGTGACGTGGGCCCCAAGGCCGACCGCCATCTTTGCGGCCTCCGTGCCGACGACTCCGCCGCCGATGATAACAACGTCCGCAGCGGGAACGCCCGGAACGCCGCCGAGCAGGATACCCCGCCCGCCGTTCATTTTTTCGAGATACGTAGCGCCGACCTGAACGCTCATGCGTCCGGCAACTTCCGACATCGGCGTCAGCAGCGGAAGTGTTCCCTTCTTGTCCGTGATGGTCTCGTACGCGACACCCGTCACCTTGCGCTCAAGCATTTGCCTCGTCAGCTCGAATTCAGGAGCGAGATGAAGGTAGGTGAAAAGCACCTGGTCCTCGCGCATCCGAGGATACTCGGGAGCGATGGGTTCTTTGACCTTGACGATCATGTCGCCTTCAGCCCAGATATCGTCGGCCGTTTCCAGGATCTTCGCGCCGGCGTTCTCGTAGTTCGAATCCTCGAACCCTGAACCCTTTCCCGCGTGCCTTTCCACAAAAACCTCATGTCCGGCGTCCGTAAGCGCGCGAACGCCTCCCGGAACGAGCCCGACACGGTATTCGTTGTCCTTGATCTCTTTTGGTAGTCCGATCTTCATATATTTACCTTTATTAAATAATGGATTTTTGAAGGACTATTAAATCACAAAAACCCGCTGAATTACACGACGGTAAGGCGGGTTTTTGCAACTCGTTCAGATGGACGCCGGCCTGCGGAACCGGCCCGTTTTCAGATTTCCACTTCGTCGATCTGCGCTTTCTGAAGCCTTCCGGAATAGTCCACGTAAATAGCTTTCCATTCGCTGAAGATGTCCAGAACCTGAGTTCCAGCCTCCCGGTGGCCGTTTCCGGTGCCCTTTGTCCCGCCAAATGGAAGATGGACCTCCGCGCCGATCGTGGCCGAATTCACGTAGCAGATCCCTGTATAGAGTTCCTGCATCGCGTGGAAGGCCCTGTTCACATCCTGGGTGTAGATCGCCGAGGAAAGACCGTACTTGACCCCGTTCACTATCTCGATCGCTTCGTCGAGGTCGCTGAAAGGAATGATCGTCGTTACCGGTCCGAATATCTCTTCCTGCGAGATGCGCATCCCCGGTGCGGCGTCTGCGAAGACGGTCGGCTCAATAAAGTACCCGTTCCTGTATTTGCCCTTGTTGAGATGGCCGCCGCCGCACATCAGCTTTGCCTTGTCCTCGTTCTTTCCTATCTCGATGTATCCGAGGATCTTCTCCATAGCCTGCTGGTTGATGACCGGGCCGACGTCGGTCTTCTTGTCGAGTCCGTTCCCGACCCGAAGCGCCATGACGCGCTCGACCAGTTTCTGGACGAATTTCTTGTAGACCTTTTTATGGACAACAAGCCTGGAGGAAGCCGTACATCGCTGGCCTGACGTTCCGAAAGCGCCCCACAACGAGCCCTCGACCGCGTTGTCGATATCGGCGTCGTCCATAATGATGATCGCGTTCTTCCCGCCCATTTCGAGCGAAACGATCTTGTTGTCGCGCGCGCATTGCTCAGCGATCTTGCGTCCCGTGTCTGTCGATCCGGTGAAGGAGATAAGACGGACATCATCGTGACTGACAAGTGCCGCACCCGCCTCGCCGAATCCATTCACGACGTTGACCACGCCTTTCGGGATCCCCGCTTCTTCGCACGCCTTTACAAGATTGATCGTCGAAAGCGGAACGTCCTCACCGGACTTGATGACGACCGTGTTACCACATACAAGGGCCGGGATCAGCTTCCAGGATGGGATCGCCATGGGGAAGTTGAACGGTGTGATCAGCCCGCACAGGCCGACCGGCTGGCGTTCGCACATCGCGTACTTGTCGGGCATCTCCGCTTTTGTCGTGAATCCGTGGAGCCTGCGGCCCTCGCCCGCCGTGTAGTAAGTGCAGTCGATCGCCTCCTGGACATCGCCTCCCGTTTCGGTGAGCACCTTCCCCATCTCGCGGGTCATTTCCTCCGAATATCTCTGCTTGTTCGTTCTCAGGATCTCCCCAAGCCTGAACAGAAGCTCGGCCCGTTTCGGTGCAGGCGTCCTGCGCCAGCGCGTCGCCGATTCTCTTGCGGCAGCTACCGCACGATCAACGTCTTCCGCGTTCGATTTCGGGAATCTGCCGACGATGTCGCCCGTGTCCGCCGGATTAACATTGTCGAACCATTCTCCGCTTGCGGAGCCGACCCATTTGCCACCAATATAATTGTGATATTTCTTCACAGAACTCTTCGCCTTGCCGTTCCCTTTCGCTATTTTCGCTTTTGCCATAAATATTGTCCTGCCAATAAAAAATAGTGAACGGCACCGGTTCTACAATTTCCCGCTGCCGTTCACCATTTCAGAATTTAATAACCTCATTGGATCGTAAACTGAACGATCCTTGGTACGACCCTTCTCGTCCTGCGGTCGTAGGTCGATACGTGCAAAACCACGGAAGACCCGGTAGCCAGCTTCCCCGCCACCTTGTTGAAATCGTCCAAGTCAGTAACATTAACCCGATTTATTCGCTGAATCAAATCTCCCTCGCTCAACGCCGGATTTCCGGCTGAGTCCTTTACGTCGGCGACGAAACTGGTCGGATCGATGCTTCTTACAACCAAGCCTTTTTCGTCATTCGCCTTGAAGATCTCGCCGAGTTTGATTCCCCGCAAAGTGAACGTTTTGACAAAATTCGCGTTCATTTCGGACAGCGTAAGACCGAGAGGCGACACCTTCTGCGAATTGCCGTCCACCGGCAGAATTCGCTTTGATTCGTCATCAATAACGATCTCATTCGAAGGTCTCTCGTCCAGCCGGACCGTAACTGACCTGCTTTCCAGTTCCTTACCCGCTTCCCTTATGATCCCGATCCGGACGTCCTTGCCCGGTTCGATCGCCGCGATTCTGGAGATCAGGTCCTGGGCGTTATCGACCGATTCCCCGTCAACCGCGACGATGATGTCATTGCCGCGGAGTCCCGCTTTGAATGCCGCTCCTTCCGTGTCCAGGATCGACGTGATGATCGCGCCCTTTGATTCCGGCAGCCCGTATACATCAGCGAACTCCTTCTTGACCGAATCAAGGTACACTCCCAAATAACCGCGCCTGACCTTGCCGCCCTTCACGATCTGTTCATATACGTGAGAGGCCTCGTTCGAAGGAAGCGCAAAGCCGATGCCGTTGTAGTCTCCTGTCGAGGTCGCGATCTGTGAATTGATGCCGATGACCTCGCCCTTCATATTCACGAGGGGCCCGCCGGAGTTGCCCCGGTTGATGGCGGCGTCCGTCTGTATGAATCGCTGGAAAGGATTTCCGGAAGGGGTCTCGCGCTTGGTCTGCGAAACGATCCCCGCGGTCACGGTCCTTGCAAGTCCGAACGGAGATCCGACGGCGAGAACCCAGTCGCCGATTCGCGCCGCGTCAGAATCGCCGAAAGGAATGAACGGAAGTTCCCGGCCTGTTTCGATCTTCAGAACGGCGAGGTCCGTTTCTTCATCCGCTCCGACGAGACGGGCAACGAACTCTTCGCCATCCTGCAGTCTGACAGTGATTCGGGAAGAATCTTCAACTACGTGGTAATTCGTGAGAATGTAGCCCGCGCGATCGACGATGAATCCGCTTCCGACAGCGTAGCTGGGCCGCGAAGGAAGTCTTCGGCGGAAGAACTCGAGGATGTCGTCCGAATCCTCACCCTTGGAGTCTCCTTCAACCTGAACCTCGGGCACCTTTCCCTTTGTATCGATATTGACTACCGCGGGTTCGACCAGGCCGGCTACCTCGGCGAAAGACGCCGAAAGCTGTTCCGGCGAAACCTTGACGCTTTTGGTCTTCTGAATAGTCTCGGGCGACTGGGCAACGGCAGCGGAACCGGACGCAAGCATCAGCACCATCACCGAGAAACCGCTGAACCAAAGATCGCGAAACATATTCCTGCCGGAACCATCCCTCGTAAACTTAGACATTAATACTTCTCCTATCTGAGTTATTTCGGCTTCGAACCTTGACGACCGAGTATAGTTCTCCGGTCCTCAATTGACAATGATTTTTAGTCCACCAACCTCCGAAACTGTTGAGTTAGGGTGTCAGCAGCACCTTTAGCGATCCGGGTCGCGCGGCCTGTTCAAAAGCCCGAATTCCATCCCCAAGAGTGAACTCTTCCTCGACAAGCCGGCTGACATCCAGGCGCCCTTGTTTCAGAAGCTCGAGCGCCGGCGCGAACCGTCCGCATCTCGAACCGACGATCGTTATCTCGTCGACCACGACCCGCCAGGGCTCCCACTCGACCAGGCCGTGAACAGTCGATTTCAAAACCAGCTTGCCTCGCGGTTTGAGCAGGCTGATCGCCGATTCAAGTCCGCTCTTCGAGCCGCTTGCTTCGACAACCACATCAAAAGATCTTCTGAGCTTTTCGGAATCTTTCAGGAGGATACCCTCAATATTGTCCGTGCCGGCCGCGTTTAGCTTGCTCTGATGCTTCCCGATAAGATAAAGATGGCGCGTCCGCTGGGCGAGGCTCCAGGCGCACAGGATGCCAAGCTTTCCGTCACCCAGAACCGCGGTACGGGTTTCGGGAGTGATCTCCACCTGCTCGGTAATGCCATATGCGGCGGCGAGCGGTTCGGTGAAGACTGCGGCCGCGTCCGAAACCCCCTGCGGAACTTCAAGAAGATTCCTTGCGGGAAGCGTCAGAAATTCCGCGTGGCATCCGTCCCGACCGTGTATTCCGAGTACGGTCCTTTTCTCGCAATGCCTGGAGTCACCCGCGCGGCAAAGCACACATTCGCCGCATCCGACGTTGATCTCACCCACGACGCGTTTGCCGACCAGTCCCGGATCATTCGGCGATCTTTCGACGATACCCACGAACTCGTGCCCGATCGTGCCTTCAAAGCCGGCATATCCGCGGACGATCTCAAGATCCGTGTTACAGATACCCGACCTGACAACGCGGACCAGGACCTCGTCATTCAAATCAGGCCTCGCAACTTCTTCCAGGGCTAACTCTGAGCCGTTGTATCTGAGTGCTTTCATTCCTATCAAATCGGCCGCATTCAATAAGGATACCAAAATTGGAATTGGATCCAACGTCCGCCGCGCACACCCGGCTTAATGACTTGTTTATCTTTCGAATCCTAATATGATATCGCAGACGAATATGGCCAAGCGCCCCCGGGGCAAAGTGATCGGGAAAAATGCGGATCCTCCTTGTAGAAGATGACGAACGAATCGCTAGATTCATCCTTAAAGGGCTGAAAGAGAACGCCTACGCGGTTGACCCCGTATCGACCGGCCACGACGCGCTGTTCCAGGCAGGCGTAAGCGATTATGATCTGATAATCCTGGACGTGATGCTGCCCGGAACCGACGGATTCAAGGTTTGCGAACAGATGCGGTCGGAAGGAAGCACGATCCCGGTTCTTATGCTGACAGCCCGCGATGCCGTCGAGGATCGTATCACCGGCCTCGATTCCGGGGCCGACGACTACCTGACAAAGCCGTTCGAATTTGGTGAACTTCTCGCCCGCATAAGGGCCCTTCTTCGGCGGCCCAGGGTCGAACTGGTTCCTACGATCATTCGGATCGGGGAAATAGAGATCGATTCCAGAGGGCAGACAGCCAGAGGAAACGACGAGCCGATCGAACTCACAACCAAAGAATTTGCCTTGCTCGAGTATTTCATGCGAAATGCAGGGCGGGTCGTTGGAAGGGAGGAGATTTCCGAGCACGTCTGGAACGAAAACTTCGATCCTTTCTCGAATCTGATAGAAGTTTACGTGAACCGTCTTCGGCAGAAACTTCGCAACAAGGTAAATTCGCCGATCCTCGCGACCCGTAGGGGAGCCGGCTATGTGCTGGTCGAAGCGGAAAAATGATCCGCGGGTTCCGACTTACATGTTTTCATCCCTAAGACTACGCCTGACTCTTTGGTACGCGGGAGTGCTCGCGCTCCTTCTCGTCGGTTTTGCGGCCGTTTTCTATTTTATGGTCGACAGGGCGGTAAGGCAGATTGCTGACGATTCGATAGAAGACGCTTGCAACTCTCTGATCACGACCCTCAATACGGAAAAACGGTTGAACGAGGAGCTGATACTGTCCGACGAAACGATACGTGAAACACTTGATGACTTCAGGTTCCAGAATATCGTCTTCGCGGTGTACAACGACAAACTGCAGATCATCGCCCTGAGTCCCCGGCTCCGGCCCCTGGAGGGTAACCACCTACTGCCGTTCAATATTGCCGAAGAGGAGATACCTTTGGAAAGGGTTAGGTCTGCTGTCAGTGGAGGTGAAGGCCTTGAATCGATACGTACCGTCAGCGACCCCGAGATCCGGATCTTTGTAAAGCGCGCTGCCTTCGAACGAGGCAGCCTTCTTGTGGCGGCCATCCGTCCGCTCACACCACAGATCGCACTTCTTTCCAATCTCCGCGTGCTTCTGATAGCAGGGATTCCCTTCGCCCTTCTCCTTTCTTCGGTCGGCGGCTATTTCCTTGCCCGAAAGAGCCTTCAGCCCGTTCGGGAAATGACTGAAAGAGCTGCGCTGATCACTTCAAGGAACCTGAGTCAGAGGCTCGCATCAGGTTCAGTGAAGGACGAACTGGGGGTGCTCGCCGACACGTTCAACGAGATGCTCTCACGGCTTGAGGCCTCCTTCGACCAGCAGAAGCGCTTCATGGCTGACGCCTCGCACGAGCTCCGCAGCCCATTGGCGATAATACGCGGTGAATCGGAGGTTTCGCTGCAAAAGAAAGAAAGGCGCGAGATCGAATACAGGGAATCGCTTGAGATCATCAGGCAAGAGGGAGTGAGGCTCTCGCACATCGTCGAAGACCTTTTTATCCTCGCGAGGGCTGACGGAGGCCGCTTCAGACCAGGTTTTACTACCTTTTATCTAGACGAAGTGGTGGCAGATTCTGCCCGGGCAGTACGAACTCTGACCGAGCAAAAGGGCCTGTCACTCGAACTTAGGACCGATGAAGGCCTGGTGTTCGAGGGCAACGAACAGATGATCCGAAGGCTTTTCATCAATCTTCTGGACAACGCCTTGAAATACTCAAATGAAGGCGCCTTGATACGTGTTGAGTGCGAAGACGCCGGCGATCATTTCCGGATCTCGGTCGAGAACACCGGCAATCCTATCCCTCAGGCGGAACAGCCACACATCTTCGACAGGTTCTACCGGGCGGACAAGACACGATCTCACAAGCACGGCTACGAACTGGGCGCCGGGGCGGGTCTGGGCCTGGCAATCGGGCGCTCTATCGCAAGAATTCATGGGGGCGACCTTGTCCTTGTGCGCTCGGATGAAACTTCCACCGTCTTCACCGCAACGCTTCCGAAGAAGCAGAACAAATAGTCTTTTCTCAAATCGACCTACAACGCCCGCCGCCGTTGAAAACCCCGTACAATTTATCCTGCATTTATCTTCGCGGCCGTATTCTGCACCGAGAACGAAATGACAGGCACCGGAAGTTCGCAGGGGCGTCCTTTGAGTTATGAGCTTCAAGAAGAGAATTACCGCCGCCGTAATGGCCGCCGCCGTGCTGCTCGGTATCAGCACGTTTAACCGCATCAGCGCCGCGCCAAAGCACGGGGTTTCGAAGAGATCGGCGGCGATCTCGCTGGAAGAGGCTAGAAAGGTCGCCCTTAAGCGTGTGCCGGGGACGGTTGAAGACGAATTCGCACTCGAAGACGACGACGGCAATGCCGTTTCATTCGTGTTCGTGATAAAGGACTCAAAAGAGAAGACATGGGAAGTTCAGATTGGTGCCGCAAAAGGCGACATTGAGAGCGTAGAAGAGCAGGAGTCTGAAGACGAAGACTCCGAAGATCCGCCGCCCGCCGAGGAGCCGCCTGTTCTGTTTGCCGGAGTTCTTTTAACTTAAACATATTGAGCCAACGCAAAGCGGGTCCCTGATCCCGCTTTATGTGGAGAACCGGATTCCTGTTGATCCGGTTCTCCTTTTTTGCGTCTGCGTACACCGTTCCATCCCCGTACAGAATGCGTGCGGCTTCGCGGTAAAACTGCGGAACTCTACGCACTATAAGCGCCTGGCACCAAAGCTGACCCTTTAAGGTCAAGCAATACAGTCACTTCCCAAACCCTTCTGTCGGCATACATTTTGCCCGTATTAGAGACAGAGGTGAAGAAAATGAGAACTACAAAAGCGCAGGCTTTCAGCCGCGTTTTCTTCGTTGTCTGGATCGCCGGAATCATCCTGTTCCTTAGCGGCCTTGCGGAAGGCCAACTGAACACGACAAAGAAGGTGAGCCAGAAGAGCGGCGAAGTAACGATACTCGTGACCGTCAAACCGGATAATGAGAGGACGCGGGTGATCGCCGAAAGGCTTCAGCCAACTGATTTTGCGGTGCTCGAGAAGAAGCGGCCGCAGGAGATCATTTCCGTGACAAAGGCGGATGCAGAACCGCTGGTGCTCGCGGTATTGATTCAGGACGACCTTGTCGGGAAAGTAAACAACGAACTCGACGGGATCAGGGAATTTATCAAGGGACTGCCGGAAGGCTCGCATGTGATGACTGGATACCTTACTTCGGGAACGATCCAGGTTCGGCAGCCATTCACAGCAGACAGGGAGCGCGCGGCAAAGTCGCTGAGGATCCTCTTCAGTTCCAGCGCGGCGTCTCCGTACAATCCGTATGTCGAAGTTATCGAGGCGATAGACAAGTTCGCCGGTCAGCCAGAGGGAAGAAGAATGATCCTTATGGTTTCCGACGGTCTGGACGCTTCGCGGGGTTTCAGAAGCGCGAGCCCTTCGATGTCAATTGATCTCGACCGTGCGATCCTGGCGGCCCAGCGCTCCGGCGTCACAGTATTTACTTACTATGCGCCTTCTGTCGGGCTTACAAGCCGCAGTCGGCTGATGATGAGCTTCGGCCAGGGTTCGCTCCTGCGGATCGCCGACGAAACGGGAGGAGAAGCATTCTTCTCCGGATCGGACTTTGTGAGCTTCGCGCCTTATTTCAGGGAGATGGCCGAACTGATGAACAATCAGTGGCTGATCAAATATCGCTCCGACAACACGGGCAAGGATTTCAGGCGTATAGAAGTTACGACGGATTTTGACATTCATCTGCAGTACCCGGCGGGTTACAGCGTCAGGTGAAGACGGATCGATTTTATCGAACAGGGGAAGGTGCGGCGCGCGGACGGACTCGAAGAACCGGTTCCGTTCGCGCCAGCCGTCGTTCAACGGTCAGACGATTCGATCGAGCAAGGATTAGAATAGGGAGGTATTTGAAATGACCGGAATGACCAGGTATTTATCGAAGCTTTACGCATTGGCGCTGATGCTTGTAATAGGAGTTGCAGCCGCAATGGCGCAGAACCCGAAAAGGCCAACGACCAACCAGCCGACTCAGAAGAAGGACACGATCCAGAAACAGGATCAGGACAGGGACCGCGATTTTGACCGTGACAAAGATATGGATCGCGACCGCGACAAGGATCGGGATCAGGACCGCGACCGCCTCAACAGGCCGATGACTGCGCAGGAACGCGAGGTGATGGAAAATAAGATATTGCAAAGCCGCGACCATTTTCTGGCCGCCGGCTACAGGCAGAACATGCTGAACTTCGCGCTGAACCTTCGGCTAAGGCTTGAACAGGGCGAGAGCATCGACCGGAATCTGGCGCGCGGTGCCGTGAAGGAGATCAAAAGGAATTTTCAGGAGATGGAAAAACGGCACAAGAACCAGAAGAAGGAAATGGGTTACCAGATGCGTGAGCGAATGTCCTACATGATTCAGGAAACGGAAGAGCGCCAGGAGAGAATGCGGAACACAATTCGCACACTTGAAAACGATGCAGCGGCATCCTCGCCCAATTCAAAACAGATGCTTATGCACGTCCTGGAACTTGAGGAACAGATTCGCGCGATGGAGGAATCGCGCCAGCGAAAGAACGTAGGCGGTTCCGTGTCAATGACGGCCGGAACCACCTATCTCGATCTTGCGATTTTCTAGGCGGGCGGTTACTCGACAGTGACCGACTTGGCAAGATTTCTCGGCTGGTCCACATCGCAACCGCGCCTGACGGCGATGTGGTAAGCCAGCAATTGCAACGGTACAACTGAAAGAATGGGCGCTAACAGATCGGTCGTTTCAGGGACTTCGATAACGAAGTCCGAAACGACCGAACTCATTTCATCGTTCTCAGTAAGAACCGAAAGGATGATGCCGTCGCGGGCCTTGACCTCGACGATGTTCGAGTGGGTCTTCTCGTATCTCAGCTCGCTTTCCGGATTTCCTTCTTCGCGGGTGTTGACGACCACGACCGGAAGCTCCTCGTCGATCAGGGCATTCGGCCCGTGCTTCATTTCGCCGGCGGGATATCCTTCCGCGTGAATGTACGAGATCTCCTTCAATTTCAAAGCGCCTTCAAGCGCTACCGGGAAATTGATACCGCGGCCAAGATAAAGGAAATCCTGAGATCGGAAGAAATCCCTGGAGAGTTCTTCTATCGTGTCCGCGTCGCTCAGAAGGTGTTCGATCTTCAAGGGCAATTCTGCCAGTTCTTGTGCGTGCTTTCGCGCTTCTTCCTGGTTGATGACGCCGCGAAGCTGGCCAAGGTAAAGCGCGAAAAGGTAGATCGCGATCATCTGAGAAGTGAACGCCTTGGTTGAAGCGACCCCTATCTCCGGCCCCGCGTGAGTCAGGATAGTTCCGTCCGCTTCCCGAGTGATCATCGAACCCTGGACGTTGCAGATCGCGAGCGCTTTGCAGCCGGCGGCCTTCGCCTCGCGCATAGCGGCTATGGTGTCCGCCGTTTCGCCCGACTGTGAAATGACAAGCAAGAGGTCGGTTTCCCTGAGGACCGGTTTCCGATAGCGGAATTCCGACGCATAATCGACCTCGACCGGGATACGCGCCAGTTCTTCCAGCATGTACTCGCCGGCGATTCCCGCGTGCCAGGATGTTCCGCAAGCGGCGATCTTGATGGATGTCAGCTCGCGAAAATCATCTTCCGTAATATCCATCTGATCCAGATAGACCTTCCCGTCATCAAGGGACACGCGGCCCTGGACCGTGTCGCGTACTGCCCTGGGCTGTTCGAAGATCTCCTTCAGCATGAAATGCTTGAAGCCCCCCTTCTCCGCCATTATCGGGTCCCAGGTTATCCTCTGCTGCTTGGGTTCCACGACGTTCCCGTCGAAATCCGTGACGCGAACCGAGTCCTTGGTCAGAACGGCTATCTCCCGTTCACCCAGATAGAACACGTCTCTCGTATGCTGAAGGATCGCCGGAATGTCAGACGCGACAAAGAATTCGCCGTCCCCGAGTCCGATCACGACGGGAGGCCCTTCGCGGACCGCGATGATCAGGTCGGGCTCGTCGGCTGAAATGATCGAAAGCGCAAATATACCTCGAAGCTGACCGGCTGTTGCGCGGACGGCCTCTTCGAATCCCATACCTTCTTTCTGATATTCCTCGATCAGGTGGGCAACGATCTCGGTATCTGTCTCTGTCTTGAACTCGTGTCCTTTCTTGCCAAGCATTTCCTTGAGGGCAAGGTAGTTCTCGATGATCCCGTTGTGAACGACAACGATGCGGCCCGTGCAGTCCCTGTGCGGATGCGCATTCTCTTCCGTCGGACGCCCGTGAGTCGCCCAGCGAGTGTGTCCGATGCCGTAGTTGCCATCCAGAGGATTCAGACGTATCGCCTCTTCAAGATTCCGGAGTTTTCCTTCCGCCCGTCGGATCATCAGGGTATTGTCGCTGTCGACGACGGCGATCCCGGCAGAGTCATATCCGCGGTATTCAAGTTTCTTGAGCCCGTCCACGATCAGGGGCACGACCTGCTTGTTTCCTACGTATCCTACGATTCCACACATATTATTTCTTGACGGCCTTCTTTCTATCCAATCATTTCGGTTCCCGGTCCACTTAGAAGCCCCAAACGCTGCTGTATCCCCCGTCCGCGATCTCAACAGGTACAGGCCCCCGGTTCTTTCCGGGCGGGTTTGCCGCGCCCAATGCCCTTAGTATCACCTCTTTGGTGAAGTTCCCTTTCGCCGACAGAAGCTGGTTTTCACAGTTTAGCCAGGCGTTCACTGTATTGATGGTATTTGACCTCGCCTTCGACTCGCCCTGGCCTTCCCCATACAGGCAGAGGATACTGCGCTTTGAGGATCCCTTGAAGCTGGTCCTAAGCCTACGGAGATAATCCACCGTCATATCCACGCTTGTCTGATCATTGCCAAGTACGGTTTCGGGAGTGTAATGGTGGCGCTTCCCGCTATACAGGGAATTGATCACCTGCATCGTTTCAACCTGCACCTGACCGAATCCGTAAGCGCGCAGCTTGCCGCCTGATTCAAATCCCACCTGTCCTATGTTTCGGAACTGGGACTCTTCCCAGAAGATCCCCATGAGAAGCTCGGTCGTGAATTCCGCCTTGGTATCGACCGTGTTGCTTCTTTCGGCGAGTACCCACATCTTTCCAAATGTCAAACTTTCCATAAGTCGGTAGCTGCAGATCCGGATTCAGACCAATATCCGCGGATCAGTCACCCTCATCTATGTCTTCAGGATCCTCAGATCCTATTTTCCTGATCACCCGTGCCGGAGCACCAACCACAAGGCTGTTCGGAGGAATGTCCTTTGTCACAACCGTTCCGGCGCCGGTCACCGAACCATCCCCTACTTTCACCGGGGCAACGAGCATAGTGTCGGAGCCGATCCTGACATTGTCGCCGATCTCGGTCACGTGTTTGTTCTTGCCGTCGTAATTGCAGGTGATCGTGCCCGCACCTATGTTCGTGTTCTCGCCTATCCTCGCGTCGCCAATATACGTCAGGTGGTTCGCCTTGGAATTACGTCCCAGAACGGATTTCTTAACCTCGACAAAGTTACCCACGCGCGCGCCTTCTTCCAGCACCGCGCCCGGACGCAGATGCGCCGAAGGACCGATGCGGCAGTTGTTTCGCACCTCTGCGTTGTCAAGCAAGCAATTGTCCAGCACCTCGACACCGTGTCCGACCCTTGAATCCTTGATCCTTGTACCGGAACGGATCACGCATCCGTCACCGATCCGCGTATCACCCTCCAGAGTGACGTTGGGGTGGATCACCGTGTCCCGGCCGACGGAAACAGAACCTCCGACGTACGTGTTATGCGGATCTATGACGGTTACGCCGAAATCCATCATGAGTTTGTTGACCGTCCGGCGGCGAAGCGTCCGCTCGAGTTCCGCCAGCTGCCTCCGGTCATTGATTCCCTCGATCTCTGAATTGTCACCGTGCTTATAGATCGAGACGAGTTCGCCGGCTTCCCTCATCACAGCGGGCACATCCGTCAGATAAAACTCACCTTGTGCGTTGTGATTACTGACCTTTGAGAGTGCTTCATACAGCTTCGCGGTCTCAAAACAGTAAATGCCGGAATTGATCTCACCGACTTCCAATTCTTCGGCGGTCGCGTCCTTCTGCTCAACTATCCTCTCGAATAGTCCCGCGGAATCCCTGATCACTCTTCCGTAGCCCGAAGGTTCATCGAGCGACACGCTAAGCATCGTGCAGGCCGCGCCTTTTCCTCTATGAGACTGATGCTGGCGTAAGAGCCCCGCAAGAGTTTCGGCCCGGATCATCGGCACATCGCCCGAAAGAACAAGAAGTTCTGAATGCTCATTCTCCAGAAACTCACGTGCGGAATTCACTGCGTCGCCGGTTCCCAACTGCTCTCTTTGCCAAACAAACTCAACGTACTCTTCTTCAAGCTCAGTCAGCACGGCCTCGCACACCTCATCACCCTGGTGCCCGACCACGACGTACACCTTTCTGGGGGCGAGGGCCGCTGCCGTCCTGCACACATGATTGATAAGCGGGCGGCCGTCGAGACGGTGAAGAACTTTTGCGATATCTGAACGCATCCTCGTCCCGAGGCCGGCAGCAAGGATAAGAACGTCCAGCGGTTTGTTATCCATAGGATCAATCAAAAAACCCCGCGTCAGTCCGCGACCAAACGCCGGGCTCTACTGTTTTCACCCCCCCTCTGACCTGTGTCCGGAGGCGCATCGAAGAATCGTCCGGGCCAGCCTTTCGGGGTGGTGTCTCACCTTCTCGACATTGTCCAATAGATTATCACAAATGATTCTCACGCCTTGA
>JAHEEZ010000218.1 GCA_024640445.1 Acidobacteriota bacterium
GGAATCCGGCCCCTCCGTCCGGCTCGAGCCTCAGCGCAAAATTCAAGGGCTTTCCATCTCCGTCATAGCCGCGCGCTGCGCCGTCACCACCGACCCAGGCGTTCAGCGTCGTCTGGCTCATGCCGATCGGCTTGAACAACGTGCGTGACACGACGTCCTGGAAGCTTCCCCTTCCGGCTTTCTCGATCACCTTCGCGATCACATCATATCCAAGATTGGTGTATGTGAACCGGCTTCCAGGCTCCGCGGTGAGAAAACCATGATCGCGCATCAGTTCATTCCGAACGGAACCGGCGCGATCCAGATCTTGAAACTGGTACTGAAAAAGATGCGGTATTCCGGAGGTGTGGTCCAACAACTGGGAAACAAGAACCTTGCCGGCAGATGGATCATTGATCCAGGTCTTTCCAAGGTGCCTGGTGACACTGTCGGAAAGTTTGAGCTTCCCTTGCGCCTGCAGCGCAAGGGCCGTGGAGGCCGTTATCGATTTGGACACTGACGCAACGCCATAGAGAGTGTTCGGGGTCGCTCCCAGCTTCTTTTCCCGGTCTGCCCAGCCGATCGCCTCTTCCCAGATAATCTCCCGGCCCCTTATCACGGCGACCGAAAAGGAAGGGATCTTTGAATCCGTGACCTGTTCAAACAGGCCTTCGCTCACCTTCGCATATTCGGAAGGCGCTTTGACCGCTGCATTCGAAGGGACCGGGATCTGAGCGAAGGCCGGAAGAACGAACAGGGTCGCGGCAGCAACAATAGGAGCGACTCGTGTTAAAGGCCGGATCATAGTCTTAGCGGCTCCCTGCATGTCGGAAATTATCGCAATAGATCCGCAGTCAGGGCATCCGGTATTAATGAGGGGACCGGGACGTGATCTGTTAACCGCAAAGCTTCGCGCCTGGCGGCGCATTGGGCAGGCACAGGTCCTTCCGCTACAACTCTCCGTCCATTCCAAGCGCCCGCGCCATCAGTTGATGGATGAGGTTAACGGCCTTGAGAGGCCTTAGCATTACCTTGAAATCCGAGATCTTCCCTTCCTCGTTCCACTTGATGATGTCCACACCGTTGACCAGAACATGCTCTATCTCAACCTGGAACTCCAGAACCGCGTCGTGAGCGCCGCGTATCTCCCTTATGTATCGAAACGAAGGGTTGGCGAAGACTATGAATGCCGCCGCGAGATACTTCTTCGCAATCTCTTTTCCGACCTGCGGCGTGTGGACGACCGGGGAATGAAAGACGATCTCATCCGCGAGCAAGCCATCAAGCGCGGCTGCATCGCCCAGCTTTACAAGTTCGTGCCATTTGTCTATTGGGTTGTTCATTTTGGTAAAGGCGGGGCTGATCCCCGTGTGATCAAGGCGTTCTTACGCACACCCTTCAATGTACCCGACCTCGGGCGGCCGCCCCGCGCGTATGTAAGTAACCTTCTCGCCATCGGTTTCAAAAACGATCGCGTATTTACCGTCCTTCGAAGTCACGGTCAGGTAATGTCCATCGACGTATTCGTGCGGCGAGACCTCGACGCCCGGACCGTACAATTCCTTGATCCGCTCTTCCGTGTCTCCTACCTTTGCTCCGGCCTCGGTCAGGTAATCGGGAGTCGAGACATCCACGCGCGCGATGGTTCCTGCGTTGACCATGAATGACGGAGCACTCTCAGGGTCGTCCGCATTCATGTCAAGATAATAGCAATCGCTCTCATCATCGAGACGATTCTCAGTAAGATCTTCACCGAACGCCTTCGACGCGTCACCCGGTTTCATCCCTACCTTTACCGGACCCAGGCCGTCGAACCGTATCCGGTACTTGGCAGCAAGGTTGCGTTCCGGAGGAGCGGTACTCGATGGAACAACTGACGGCGATGAGGGGCGGTTTCCAGACCCCCCTACTTCGACTGCCTGTCCACAACCGGAAGACAAGAAAGTAAATGATAAAACGATAATTAGAATAGATCTGGCCATGTTCATTTGTAAGCCTCTGTATATACTGCAACTACCGGTGAAGATTCGCGCCCGC
Source organism: Acidobacteriota bacterium (assembly GCA_024640445.1). Lineage (GTDB taxonomy): Bacteria > Acidobacteriota > Blastocatellia > Pyrinomonadales > Pyrinomonadaceae > Aridibacter. The sequence continues at coordinate 2,017 of JAHEEZ010000218.1, forward strand.
CAACATAAGTGCAGGACCTGCGGCACTGGTGAATGATCGCTGCTTATTGATCTTTGATCTATTTATCACCCGGCCCGCGTTCCGTCTGGAACCGGCGCCTCGGGAACTGCTAGCACCGGGGTGATCCCGTCCTCGTATCCTATGTCGAAGAGCATTCCTTCCGAAGTCTCGCCCATCATCTTTTTCGGCTCAAGATTCACGACAAAAAGCGCCTGAACGCCCTCGATCTCACGAGGGTCGTCCCGCTCGCCTTTAATGCCCGCGAGGATCGTGCGCTCGAACGACCCAAAATCGACCTTCAAACGCATAAGGCTCTTCGAACCCTCGATCTCCTCGACCGACGTGATCGTACCCACACGGATATCGATCTTCGCGAGGTCTTCGAATGAAATGTTAGGTTTTACTTCAACCGGCTTCATCTTTTTGCTTTCCTTCTTCTTGTGAGACGAGTCCATCCACGGCTTCAGCAAATAGCTCCGGCTCGTCGGGCGTGAAGCCGATCGCGGACGCCTGCCTCCTAAAGCCGTACGGCCCATTTCCAACGATCGCTTCTTTAAGAACTATCCAGTGCGACGGCTGACCTAGAAAACTAGTTGATACGAGTCCCGCGTTATTTTTTGGCTTAATTGTCGTGATACTTTCAAGTGCCGAGCGCGGAATTTCAATATCGAAACGAAGTCCCGCCCTGAAGATGAGGCGATTCCCGTCGACGATGACAGGACGCGCGATCGCCGCCCGCAGATCCGAGAGCAGCCAAAGTCCGCCATATATTGTTGCGGCAGTAACAAGCCACGCTACATAAGTATTCCAAAGCTGTAAGAGATAGTGAACCACCGCTCCTTCGGCCGCGAAAAGGAACAACAGAATCAAAACGATCGCAGTTTGCCCCGACACCCGGTGGTAACCGAAATTCTGTTTTCCGTCTTCGTTGGAGATCTTTACCCTGGGCGGTTTCAGCAAATACCAAAACATCGCGATCTCGGTCGCAGCGAGGCCTCCAATCCTTTCGGAACCGGCCACTTCCGAGCAGATCTCCCGCATTCCGTCCAAGGGATCCGCAAGAGCGCCAGAGGGCGCGGACTTGATCGATTTTCGGATGCGCCAGATGAGATACGCGACGAATCCAAGTTCTATCGGTACGGCTGCAAGTTCCAGGTAAGTGAGCGGCTCCTGAAAGCCTGCCGGAAGTATGTAATACGCAAGTCCGAGGCATATAGCACTGACCGGCGCCATCACCCAAACCGGCCACTTTCGGATGCGGACCACGAGAAAATAGAAAGCGGTTGGAACTGTTATCACGACGTCGAATGCAATCGCATATGACAGGACCACTCCGTGGGGATGCAAATTCAGAAGAACGGAAATGTATGCCGCGACGATGAAAACAGCCACCGCGAATACGCAAAATGCGACGGATAGGAGATCTGAGTACTTTTCCGCGAACCCGGGGTCGGCATTCAGACGCTTTTGCCCCTCCGGTCCTTCGATCAAAACGCTCTGTTCTTTCGACTCGGTATTCATTGCAATAAAAACGCTTCGTTCAGGCCTCACCTTTGATCTTCTTGTACAAACCGGAAACAAGAACCAACGCGCCGACGGCGAGAAGTACAAGTCCAAAACCGGATTCGGGAGACGCGAGACTTCGGGAAATAACCACACCGAGGGCGATGAGGACTATGCCGGTCAGAAGCAGACGGTCGTGGAGTTTAGGTATCATCATCTTAACTGTCCTCAGAACCGGAAATCACGGCTCCTTATTTTCGATACATTCCCATCAACGGCCTGCCCGGAAGAACATCTGAGATCGTCTTTCCGTCCCGGATCACGAAGGCGCCGTTCACAATCACGTATTTCACGCCCTCGGAAAACGCCAGCCCCTTTTCAAATGTCGCCTTGTCGATTATGGTGTCGGGATCGAAGATCGTGATATCGGCGTCGGCTCCGACCTGGAGCCTGCCTTTCGAGCGGGCTGCAGGCGCTATCGTCTCGAGACGCCTCGCCGGCATTATCGTCATCTTGGCGAGAGCGTCATTCAGGCTCAGGACCTTCTGCTCCCGCACATATCTTCCCAGCACGCGCGAGAATGTGCCCGCCGAACGCGGGTGAGCGCCGGGGGCGTAAGGCATGCCGTCGGACGCTATGATCGTGAACGGGGCGCGGATGCCCTCTTCGATCCATTCGGGCTTCATCAGGTGGATGATCACCACGCCGCCTTTCTTTCGATACTCCTTGAATGTCGCTTCGGTCAGGCGTTCACCGGTGTCCTGCCACTGCAGATCGCCGTAGGTGATCCCCATACGCTTCTGCCAGCCCTCGTCGAAAATCGTCGATTCAAGGCTCGTCGATGCGGCGGTATATGGATAGAGTTCCGTCGTAATATCCAGGCCGCGTTCCTGCGCCGCTTTGACCATGGCGAGTGAGACGCCGATCTCGCCGAGCGACATCGAGTTTAAATGCACTATGTGCAGCGAGGTTCCGTTGACCGCGGCATCCGCGATCGCCTCCTGGATCGACGCGATATCTATATCCCGGACGTGAGTAAAGATGACGGTCTTCTTATGCGCCGCGAATTTGTAAAGGTCGAACATCTCGCCGCGGGTCGCACCCGGGTAATATCCGACCGGAACTCCTATTCCGAGCGCGCCGGCGTCAAGCTCCGTCTCCAGCCCCCGGAACATTGCTTCCGTCTCTTCTTTCGAAACCGATTCATATCGCGCGCCGGCACTCTTCTGAGCGATCGGACCTAGTTTGGGGCTGTCAAACCCTTCGGTCTGGATGATCTTCCTTGCCTCCGCCGCCTCGACAGCGTACTTCTTCATCGCCAGCCAGCGCTCCTCGCCCTGTGCCGCCGACGCGCCGTAGTTGATGAAAGCTTTGCCGCGGCGGGATTCGATCCATTCGCGCACGAAAGGCATTCCGCCTTCCAGTTCCAGCGCGGTCGTCACGCCATCGTGAGCCTGGTATTCATTCGCTTTGTTCGACTGTCCGTGGGCGTGCAGGTCGATGAACCCGGGCGAGACAACCAGGCCGGAAACGTCGATCACCTGTTTGCCTGCCAAAAGCCCGGAGGAGATCTCAGCAATGTGGTCGCCGCGGATGCCTACATTTCGGACGGCATCAAGACCCGTTTCGGGATCGATCACGCGGCCGCCTTTGAGGACGATGTCGTAGGTCTCCTGGGCTTGCGCCTTAACGATGTCCGGTGCCGAGAAAAGAATCGACGCTGCAACGGCTGTCGCAAAGATAAGGAGTGAGATGGCAATTCTTGCCGGGATCGTTATCATTCGGGATCTCCTGATTGGTTGGCCTTGTGCTTTCGTGGGGATTATACCTTAAGAAAGGAGACAGGAGACAGGAGTCGACGCGTGTCAGTAGCCCGACCGTGAGGGAGGGCGAAGATGATCACCTTTGTTTTCGCCCTTGCTGACGCGCGGGCTACCGACACTTTGCTACTGACGCGACCGCACGGACGGCGCGAACGTCGCCCGCCGATCGCATAGCGATCTTGTATCTTAGCCGTGGCCTTCAGGCCGCGGTGGAGGGCCGATAAAAACGTGTCAGTCGCGTAGCGACGTACCGGGGAGACGCCGGGATATCGTGATTGGCTCGCGTCTGCACCTGCCAATGCAGCGCGGAGCGCTGCTCTTAACGGCTGGGTTTGGGGCGACACCGTGTGCGAGCCGCGGGGCGGCTCGGTGCACGCGGGACGCGTGCGTTCCCACCGCTCACCGCTCACTCCATTCACGATTCACCATTCACGGTCCACCACAAACTCCCTGTACCAGTCGAGTGTCCGTTTCAGGCCTTCTTCAAGTCCCACCTCCGGCTTCCAGCCGAGCCTTTCTTCCGCACGGTCCGAAAGCAGATACTGGGCGTCGATCTCGCCCTCGATCTTCGTTTTCAAAAGCACGTTTGGCTTCAGAGATTCGGCCTTGCCCGCAACCTCTATGAT
>JAHEEZ010000219.1 GCA_024640445.1 Acidobacteriota bacterium
CTGAGGGACGACTGGGGCTTCAAGGGGATCGTGATGTCCGACTGGGGCGCCGTCCATTCGACCGTACCCTCGATTCTAAACGGACTCGACCTGGAAATGCCGACCAATGTCCACCTCAATCCCGAAGCGGTCAAAAAGGCGCTGGCCGAAGGCGAGATCAAAGAGTCGCATATCGATGCGATGGTGCGCAGATACCTTTGGACTCTCATCGTCTCCGGAATTATGGACGGCAAGTCAAAGGAGGGAGGCGCGATCGACACGCCCGAACACCGCGCGCTCGCGAGGAAGGCGGCGGCGGAAAGCCTGGTCCTTCTCAAAAACGAAAAGGACGCCCTTCCGATCGCAAAGAAAACGGTCAGAAAGATCGCCGTGATCGGCCCGAGTGCCGACAAGGCGAGGATCGGCGGAGGCGGCTCCGCGCAGGTCATCCCTTTCTATTCCGTCAGTCCGCTCGAAGGCCTGCGGAAATCAGTCGGAAAGGACATCAGCATCAATTTCTCACCCGGCATCGTGGCACTCGAGGACACACAGCCTGTCCCATCAGAGAACCTCCGCACTCCCGACGGAAAGGAGAACGGCCTCCGCGGCGAGTACTTCGCCAACCAGAACTTCGAGGGCGATCCCGCGTTCGTCCGAACCGACGAACAGGTGAACTTCCGATGGGCGACCGGTTCGCCCGCCGAAGGCTTCCCCGCCGACAAGTTCTCGAACCGCTGGACGGGACAGCTTGTCAGTCCCGTCGATGGAAAATATTCGATCAGCCTGAGCAGCAACGATGGCGGGCGCTTATGGATCGACGACGAACTGACCGTTGACGTTTGGGGCGACCACGCGACGCTGACCGGTACCGCATTGATCGAGATGAAGGCGAACGTCCCCAGAAGGATTCGGATCGACCATTACGAGAGCATAGGAAACGCAGACATCGTGCTCGGCTGGAGGCTTCTCGAAGAAGACCTGATCGGGAAAGCTGCGGAGACGGCCCGAAATGCCGAAGTCGCAATCGTGTTCACCGGGCTGTCGGACGCGGTGGAGGCCGAATCGAGGGACCGCATCGATCTGAATCTGCCGAAGGATCAGGTCGATCTGATCAAGGCGGTGGCAAGAGCGAATCCGCGTACGATCGTCGTTAACACCTCGGGAGCGCCCGTCCTTTTGGGTGAGTGGATCGATGACGTCGAGGCGGTCGTTCAGGCTTTTTACTACGGACAGGAGGGCGGAAACGCGATCGCGGACGTTCTGTTTGGAAAAGTGAATCCCTCGGGCAGGCTTCCCGCTACCTTTCCAAAACGCTGGGAGGATTCACCCGCATACGGAAGATTTCCGGGTGACGGGAACAAAGTCGAATACACGGAAGGCATCTTCGTCGGCTACCGCTGGTTCGACAAGGAGCAGATCGCGCCTCAGTTCCCATTCGGCCACGGGCAGTCGTATACGAACTTCACGTACTCGAAGCTCAGGGTTAAAAACAACAACGGAGAATTCGAGGTGTCTTTTGAGATCAGGAACACGGGCAAGCGCGCGGGCGCCGAGGTTGCACAAGTCTATATCGGACAGGTCTCCGCGGGAGTCCCAAGGCCTGAAAGAGAACTCAGAGCATTTAAAAAGATCTTCCTTCAACCGGGGAAGAAGACCCAGGTGAGTATTCCGATATCAGTCTCCGACCTCGGATATTTCGATCCGAGTAACCGCTCCTGGACCATTGCTTTTGGGAAATACCGTGTTTCGGTCGGGAGCACTTCGCGTCTGATCCGATTCTCTCAGGAGGTTGAACTGAAACTGCCGATCGAAATTCTCGAAAACCTTGAAAACTGACTCGCCTTCGGCGAATAAAGTTATGAAAACAGTTGCAATCGGAGTCTTGGTGGTCGTATTCGCTGCAGTCGCGCCTGCCGCAGGTCAGAACGCAAAAGTCGGAGACTTCTACCAGAGCGCCGACATCGGAGTCACGAACAAGAAAGGCGCCGCAGCCTACGATCCTGCAACGGGCGACTATTCCCTTAGAGCGTCCGGCGAGAACATGTGGTTCAAGCGGGACGACGGACATTTCGTGTGGAAGCAGATCAAAGGCGATTTTCTGATCACCGTCCGCGCGAGATTCGTTGGCAAAGGCGCCGATCCCCACCGGAAACTCGGAATTATGGCGCGGGCGCGCCTTGACGCCGATTCCGCGCAAGCGAGCGCGGTCGTCCACGGAGACGGCCTGACTTCGTTGCAGTTTCGCGACAACCAAGGAACGGATACCCAGGAAAAGCGAATGGACGGCTCCGGTGCCGATGTGCTTCGGCTTGAACGAAAGGGTGACCGCTACATTGTTTCCGCCGCGCGGTTTGGCAAACCTTTCGAAGTTGTTGAGACCGGTGAAATGGAACTCGGCGAAACGGTCTACGCCGGCATATTTCTTTGCGCCCACAACAATGACGTTCTCGAAAAGGCTATATTTTCCGATGTCAGAATTACCGTTCCTGCTCCTGACGGCTTGGTACCGTATCGAGATTACATCGGCAGCCGGCTTGAGATCCTGGAAGTTGCGACTGGAGCGCGCAAGCTCGTGCACACCACAAAGGATTCGATGCAGGCGCCGAACTGGACACCGGACGGCAGGTTCCTGATCTACAACCGGAACGGCAGGCTTTTTAGGTTCGAAATCGCATCCGGAAAGGTCTCTGAGATCGACACAGGATTCGCGACTGCGAACAACAACGACCACGTGCTGTCGTTCGACGGGACTATGCTGGGCATCAGCCACCACAGCGCCGATGATGACGGGAGCTCGATGGTCTACACGCTTTCCGCCTCTGGCGGCGCGCCTAAGAAGATCACCTCGAAGGGCCCTTCGTATCTGCACGGCTGGTCGCCCGACAAGAAGTGGCTTGTTTACACGGGAGGACGCGACGGCAACTACGACATTTACAAGATCTCCTCGGAGGGCGGAGAGGAGATTCGTCTGACCAACGCCGAAGGCCTCGACGACGGTTCCGAATACACGCCCGATGGAAAGTTCATTTACTTCAACTCCACGCGGTCGGGGCTAATGCAGATCTGGCGGATGAAGCCGGACGGATCGGCACAGGAACAGGTCACCGACGACGGGTTCAATAACTGGTTCCCGCATATCTCGCCCGACGGAAGATGGATCGTGATGATCTCGTACCTGAAAGGGGACGTCGCGCCCGACGATCATCCGTTCTACAAGCGCGTATATCTGCGGCTGATGCCGGCCTCGGGCGGAAAGCCGAAGGTCATCGCGTATCTTTACGGCGGCCAGGGTACGATCAACGTGCCTTCCTGGTCTCCGGATAGCAAACGTCTCGCATTTGTAAGCAATTCGGTTCTTGATGAGTAGCTGAAATATGGTCGATCGAAGAACATTTTTGCAGTCGCTGAGTGTTGTCGCCGTTGCCGCCTCGATCCCTGTGCGCTTGTTGGGAGACGAAGAACATAAACCTTCGATCGGCCTTCAGATGTACACCGTCCGTCGGCAGCTTGGGAAGGACTTTGAAGGCACACTTAGAAAAGTCAAAGCGCTTGGAATCAGGGATGTCGAGTTTGAGAACTACTTCGGGAAGGAGCCGGGCGCAGTGCGGAAAATTCTCGATTCTACGGGTCTTGCCTCTTCTTCTGCCCACATAAGTACTGCGACTCTGAGGGACGAGCTGGAGAAGGCCTGTGAGGCCGCGTTGATACTGGGCCAAAAATACCTGATCGTCGGCTGGCTTCCGCCCGACGAAAGAAAGTCGCTTGACGACTACAAACGGCTGATCGAACACCTTAACAGGGGTTCAGAAATTTGCAGGAAGGCCGGAATAGAACTCGGCTATCACAACCACGACTTCGAGTTCACTGAGTTAGACGGCAAGATCCCCTACCACATGATCCTGACACAGACGGGCGATCTTACTTTGGAGCTCGATGTCTACTGGGCTACGAAGGCGGGAAGAGATCCTTTGAACATGCTGAAGGCCCATCCCGGACGGTTCCGCCTGTTCCACCTAAAGGACATGGCCGCCGAAACCAGGGACTTTACCGAGGTCGGCAGCGGTGTGATCGATTTCAAGGCGATCCTCGCGCAGGCATCGGCGTCCGGCGTCGAGCGCTGCTTTGTCGAGCAGGACGAAACGCCGGGTGACCCGTTCGCGAGCGTGAATAAGAGCCTCGTATATCTTCGGTCTATTGGGTACTGAACGGCCCCTTAGAATAATTTATGAACCGAGAACAGATTTCGCCTGAATCGCCCGCCGCAGGCGCGAGGAAGAAGATCTCGCGGCGGCTGCTCCCATTTCTGATCCTCCTCTTCGCGGTCGCGTATATCGATCGGGTCAATGTCGGATATGCCGCGCTTGAAATGACGGGCGACATGGGCTTTTCGCCCGAGGTTTTCGGCTTCGGCGCCGGGATCTTCTTTTTCGGGTATTTTCTTTTTGAGATCCCGGGCTCCTATCTTGTCGAAACCTGGAGCGCGCGAAAATGGCTGGCCAGGATAATTATCTCCTGGGGCATCATCGCGGTCTGGATGGGCTTTATACACACCGAGACCCAGTTCTACATTGCGCGTTTTTGCCTTGGCGCTGCGGAAGCGGGATTCTTCCCGGGCGTGATCGTATACCTCAGCCACTGGTTCCGGTACGAGGATCGCGCGAAGGCGGTCGCCTTGTTCATGGCGGCGATCCCAGTCTCGAACATTCTCGGAGCGCCCGTCTCGGGACTTCTTCTGGGTGTTGACTGGTTCGGTCTCGAGGGATGGCGTTGGGTGTTCATCATTGAAGGCATTCCGGCAGTGATCCTTGGGATCGTCACGATATTCTACCTGACCGACCGGCCGAAAGACGCGAACTGGCTTGAGGAAGGCGAGCGCAAATGGATCGAAAGCGAACTTAACCAGGAAAAACGGGCGCGAAAGGCCCAGGGTGAGATCGGCATCCTTGCAGCATTGCGGCACAGGAACGTGATAATTCTGACGCTGGCCTATTTCTGCGCCGTGACTGCGGTGTATGGATTCAATTTCTGGCTTCCGACGATCCTGAAAGGGCTCTCGGGATTGTCGAACCTGCAGGTCACGCTTATCGCAGCGATTCCCTATGCGGCCGGCCTCGTCGCAATGCTCGCGGTCGGGTGGTCGTCGGACAGAACGAAAGAGAGGCGCTGGCATACTTCCATTTCCTTGGTCGTAGTCAGTTTGGGGCTGTTTTTCGGCGCCGTCGCAAGAGACAACGTCGTGCTGGCGGTGGCGATGTTCACGTTGGCGTGCGCAGGGCTTTACAGTTATCTTCCGGGCTTCTGGGCGATCCCGGGAACTTTTCTTACCGAAGCCGCGGCAGCGGTCTCGGTGGGCTTCATCAATTCGGTTGGAAATCTGGGAGGGTTTTTCGGACCCTATATCGTGGGATATGTGGAAGGAAAGACCGGATCATCGTTCGGCGGGATACTCTATCTGTCGCTCTCCGCATTGGCGGCCGCGGTCTTGATCCTCCTCGTTCGGCATTCGGGTGATACACGACAAGACGAACCATCACTTGAGAAGACATAGTTGCTTTTCTTTGCGACTTTACGCCTTTTCGGGAAGCTCTTCGTGAATCGTAAATCGTGAATCGTGAATAGAAAAGAAGAAAGATCTCCCGCAAAGACTCAAGGCAAGGCACAAGAAAAGGCGGGGCCTTCCCCGCCGCGCATTGATCTAATTTCGCTTGACGAGGCGAGGCTGTCTGAAGAGTCGATAGGCAACTGTTTTCTGACGATCTGGATCGTCAAGCCCGGCTTATGGAATACATCAGTTGCCCCCGGCTTTAGACGGGGGTGACCGGCGTGCGCAAATGAAAATAGGGGCTTCAGCCCCGATATTGCCGGCTAAAGCCGGCGAGAGATTCAGGAAATGACTCCCTGTCCCCCCGCTGAAGCGGGGGGCAACTGATCTCTTCAAGAGTAAAGCAGAACGATCGGAGCAGGCCAG
>JAHEEZ010000030.1 GCA_024640445.1 Acidobacteriota bacterium
GCGGGTTCTGCCTGAACCAGCGCCTCTCGTAAGCTGAGGGCGACAACTCGCGCTCGACGGTATCCGCGCCGCCGTTGCCAAAGGTCTCATAGAGCCGGCTGATGCCGTTGTGTGACGCGGCGATGAACATCAGGTAACTTGGCGACCAGGTATCGAACGTCCCGTGGGCGAACACGCCGGGCATTCCCATCTTCGTCATCTCTGCGACGTTGTTCCATCCGATCAACTGCCACTCGTCCGCAAGGATCGGATCTATCCAGGCATTGTAAGGCTCGGTCCCGATTGTGTTGTCGTAGAGATAAGGAACGGATTCGTGAAGATCGTGCAGGACCTGGACCTTCCAATCGATGTACGTGTTCAGCACGTTCCGTGTGAGATTGAGCGAGAGCGCCATCGAGTCGCGGTTGTTGTCGTGCGCGACGTAATGTCCCCAGTAAACAAGGTTCGGCCAGTTCTTATCGGGATTCGCCAGGTGCCATTTGTAAACATCGACCTGCCGGTCGCGGCCGTCGGTCTCGACCACCGGCGTGATCAATGTGATCAGGTTGTTGCGGATGTCCTGGACGTACTTGCTTTCGTCAACCGCTAGCCTGTAGACGAGCTCCATCAACGCCGTCGGGGATCCCGTTTCGGGCGAATGGATGGCCCCGGTCAGGTAATAGACCGGAACGGTGTCGGCGATGATCTTCTCAGCCTCGTCGTCATTGAGGTTGATCTTTCTGGGATCCGCAAGTTTAGATAATTTTTCCCGATTCGATTCAAGCTTGGCGAGATTTGCCTCGGAGGATACGGCGACGGCGATCATTTCGCGTCCTTCTTCCGATTTTCCGATCGTGTAGACCTTCACCCTTGGACTGGCCTTTTCGACCATCCGCATGTAGTCGGCCACCTGGGCCGAGTACGGAAGGATCCCGGGCGCGCCGGCGACGTCACCAAGAACCGCTTTTGGCGTTGGGACCTTGTCTGACTTCGGAAGATAGTTGGTCAGCGGCGAGTTGAACTCCTTTCGGGTTGTGTACTCGTTGATCTTGTCGGTGTATTCCTTGTCGATCGCGATATTCGGGTCGCGTTCAAGGCTCTTTTGCTTGACGGTCTGCGCACTGGCGACCGCGGCGATGCCAAAGATAAGGATGAAAGAAGAAACGAATCTCAGGAAAGGGCTCGTGCTCATTTGATACCTCTCAAGAACCAGTAACGGTGGTCCGGTTTGTGGATCGATCGACCGGGAAAACGGATAGCATAACCCGATGCGAAGAATAAGTTTGCGTGTTCGAGGGAAGGTTAATCCTAGCCGAAGGGGAAGTCAATGGAGTCGGGAGATCAGGGACCAATGAATCAGTACCCGGAGCGCCAGCGACGGGCAATCAGTACCCGGAGCGCGAGCGACGGGCAATCAGTACCCGGAGCGCGAGCGACGGGCATAACCTCCCTGTCCGCTTTCCCACCCATAAATGAGTGGGCTAAACAGGGAATCGCTCGGCTAGACCGGGAACGATCGATGTTCCCTGGTCAAAAAAAAGCGGCCGGCAAATCGCCGGCCGCTTGTCTTTCGATCGCAATATCTGCAACAGGAACTCAACCTGTTTGCCCTATTCACGAATCATTATTAACGATTCACGATTCACGCACCTAGTAAGGCTTGTCGTAATCGACGTCGTCTCCCTTCATATCAAGGAGATTTGTAGCCGGGCTGAGCTGGCGGCCGTCATTCTTTCGGTTGACCGAGAGTCCTCCGCTGACGCTGCTCATCTTTATCTTCACGTCACCGGAACCGATCATCCCGTGCATGTCTCTGCCGACGAACTCACCCTTCTTGACGGGAAGACCGAAGTCGTTCTTGATGCTTCCGCTGAGGCTTGTAGCCTTGATCGTCGCGTTCGCGTCGGACGGGAGTACCAGGTTGACTTGGCCGTTGACCGTCGTCAGGTTGATATCGCTGCCCTGAAGCAGCTGATCGAAGTCGGCTTCGACAGTTCCGTTGACCGTGGTCAGTGTCGCCGCGCCGCCAAGGTTGGTCGCCCTGACCGTGCCGTTCACCGTCGTCGCCTTCGTATTTCCCACGGGACCTGCGATGGAAACATCGCCGTTGACGGTGGTGATGCCGTCAAGAACAGCGGTGCTCGGGACGGTCAACTCGAACTCGACCTTAAGGTCATCCATATCCCGCCGCTTCCGGTCACCGTATTCGTCATCTTTCTTGTAGTCGACCCTCACGCTGAAGTCCGAGTCGGTAGATTCGACCTTCACGTCAACGAATTTCAGTGCCTCCGGATTCTTCGAACTCTTGACGGCGATCAGGCGGACCTGCGGTGAATCCCAGGTCGTTATTTTGATCGATCCGTTGATGTTCGCGGCCTTGACCGTTCCATTCATATTGAGGGAATACGTCCTGTCGACCCGGTCGTCCTGAATAACGGCCGTTTCGATCTTGACCTGATCTGCGGCGGCGACTGTTTCGGAAATGCTCACGTCCGCGATCCCGCATGATCCGAACATGACGCACATTGCCATAGTAAGTATGTAACTCATGATTTCTCTCCCTGCTTCTTACGGGTTTTATTGGTAAAGCGTGTTTCTGAAGGTAGAACACTGCCGCGGAGGAGTTTGTGACAGGAGAGGGGCGGGAATAGTGAAATGTGGATCGTTAATAGGGAATCATGAAGAGAGGGAACACCGACCAGTGAACGTCGATCATTGACCGATGATGCCAGCGACCGTTGAATGGTTTAGGCCACCCATTTATGGGTGGGCAATGGATAAGGAGGTTTTGCCGGTCGCTGATCCCCGGTCTACAGACATCCATCCCCTACGGGGCTGATCTTCTCTTCAGTCTTCTGTCTTCGGTCTTCGGTCTTCGGTCTTCTGTTTATGCCCGTCGCTAGCGCTCCGGGTTCTGATTCGGTCTCCGGTCTACAGACATCCATCCCCTACGGGGCTGATCTTCTATTCTGTCTTCGGTCTTCTGTCTTCTGTTTATGCCCGTCGCTGACGCTCCGGGTACTGATTCGGTCTTCGGTCTACAGACATCCATTCCCTAGGGGGCTGATCTTCTCTTCGGTCTTCGGTCTTCGGTCTTCTGTTTATGCCCGTCGCTAGCGCTCCGGGTTCTGATTCGGTCTTCTGTCTTCTGTCTCCGGTCTTCTGTTTATGCCCGTCGCTGGCGCTCGGGATACTGATCAATTGGTCCCTGATCAATCGTCAATGAAAAGAGGGCCGGAAGACTTCCGTCTCCCGGCCCCGGTATTCTCAAAAAACAAACTACTACTTCTTCGGTTCAGGCGAGTTCATATGGAACATGGGCTTCCAGGCGTCTCCGTCCTTGGTGAAGATCGTGGTCGTATAAACCACTTTGTCCAGAGCCTCTTCACCGCAGGTGCCGTCCTGCATTCCTTTGTAGGTGAATATATAAAGGCCGTCGTTGACCTTGGTAGCCATCCCGTCCGAAAGTGAGAAGCTGTTGATCTTGCATCCGCCTTCGCCGATCGCCTTGATCTCGGCGGCGCGGTCCCCGACACCGTCAGCGCTCAGCGACATGAAGTTCGCGGCAAGCGTTTCTTCGAACGGCTTGATGTCGTTCTTGGACCAGGCTTCCCAAAGCTTGTTCTCGATCTCCAGAAGGGTCTTAGCCATCTCTTCGTCGTTCGCGATCTTCGGCTCTACCGGAGCCTCTTCCTTCTTGGCCTCGCCTTCGGCGGCGGGCTTCTCTTCCTTGGCGGCGCCTTCTTCAGCCTTGGCATCCTTGTCGGCCGGCATCACTTTCTCCTCGATGTCGATGCTTTGGTAGTATGCGGCCTTCCAGGCTTCACCATCCTTTTCCCAAAGTACGGCGTAGACGTCGGAATTCTTTTCGGTCTTGTCTCCGCACTTCCTTTCGCCGGAGCCCTTGCCCGTCATCAGCGCCACACCATCGCCCAATTCAACGACCTTGCGATCGGAAGTAGAGCTGCTCACAGGTTCACAAGGATCATCGCCGATCCATTTCAGGACCATCGCCTTGTCGGCCCGGCCGTTGCCCATCACACCGACAAAGTCATCGGATACGTTGGCTTCGTAGAACTTCACATCCTTCTTCTTGCCGGCCTCGGTAAAGCTGTCATCGACCTCTAAAATCGCGGCCTCCACCGTTTTAGCCGGCTCTTCGGTGTTCTCGTTGGTTTCGGTATTCGTTCCGGTCTCTGCCGGGCAAGCGGCCAACAGCGCCGCGAGTAACGTGATCAATAGAATGCTAAGAGTTTTTTTCATAAGTCGTCTCCTTTGGGAATCGATCTGATTTCGGAACAATTAAACTGCTTTGCCGAAATGATTGCAGGCCGGAAATCCGGCCCGAACTAATGGATTCTGTATTTATTTTCGCTAATCGTGGCAAATATTACACGAATAAGCCCAAACGGCAAGTAATATCGGGCCTTTTCGGAAATGGGCTCTGTTCGGCGAGATGGAAAGATCCACAGGTATTTCTGCTTCTCCAACAGCTTCGGCCCTGTTAACAGCAAACCTCTCTCATCCTTCCGGACAATTCCTGTCTTTCCGTATGGACTCTACCAGGCGATCCCATAGTCGTCGCCGTGATGGCTGGAGCCGCCCCACATCGTACCGTGTTCGCGGTCAAAGAATATGGCGTTGATGGGACCTGATGTCCTTTCCTGAAAAGTGAGCGTGTATCCCGCGGCGATCAATTCCCTTCGTATCCAGGGGGGCACGGAATCGGCGAGAAGCAATCTTCCGGGCCTCGATTCGTGGTCGCCGAACGAGCTTTTCATCTGGTAACTATTTATGTTCGCAGCCTCCACTGACTCCTGAACGTTCATCCCGAACTCCACCACGTTGAGGAAGAACTGAAGCAGGTTCTGGTCCTGGCTGTCGCCGCCCTGAACCGAAAACGAGAGGAATGGCTTGCCATCTTTCAGAGCCATTGTCGGAGTAAGTGTGACCCGCGGCTGTTTGCCCGGTTCTATAATATTGAAAGGATTTTCTTTGGCGTCGAGGTTAAAGCTCTGTGCCCTTTGACTAAGTCCGACTCCGGTCCGACCCGCGATGACCGCCGGCACCCATCCTCCGCTTGGAGTGACAGAAACCACCCAGCCTTCCTCATCAGCCGCCTGCACCGATGTCGTACCCGCGTAGAATTGCTTGTCGAGCGTTGCATCCGAGGCCGCTACTTCAGCGGACTGCTTCTTTCCCCAGTCCTTCAGCAGATCAAGATAAGGATTCGTGCCGCCCTGGAACGGATACGGATCACCCGGTTTCACGTTCGGATCGTTCTTGTCCGGATCTATCTCTTTCAGCCGCGCTTTGGCATATTCCTTGGAGAGAAGTCCTTCAATCGGCTCCGCGGGCGGGAATGCCGGATCGCCGTAGTAAAAGTCGCGGTCCGCAAAACTGAGATTCATCGCCTGATAGAGCGTGTGAATGTATCGCGAACTGTTATAGCCCATTGCCTTGAGATCGAAATTCTCAAGCAGGTTCAACGCCTGGAGCATCACGGGACCTTGCGTCCAGTGGGTCAGTTTGTAAACGTCGATACCTCTGTAGCTTGTCTTAACCGGCTCTTCGAACTTCACTTTCCAACCGGCGAGGTCTTCCATCGTAATAAGACCGCCCTCTTCCCGGGTCCCTCGGACCAGTTCTTTGGCGATGTCGCCTCTGTAGAAACGTTCGTGAGCGGCGTAGATCGCCTCCTTCCGGGACTTGCCGTTCTTAAGCGCTTCCGCTTCCGCCTCAACCAGTTTCCTCAGCGTCGCCGCAAGATCGGGCTGGCGAAAGATCTGACCCGGTTCAGGAGCCTCGCGGTCCTTCCCTATGTTCGGGAGCATCACCTCGCGTGAGTATTTCCATTTCTTGAGCCATTCTTTCCGCTGTTCAATCACATTGGAGGCTCCCTCCTCCATCGGATAACCGTCCGCCATCTCGATCGAGGGTCCGAGGATGTCCTTCAGACTCAACTTCCCGAATTCCGCAAGCATCGCGAAGATGCCGCCCGGTGTTCCCGGAGTGACTGCCGCGAGCGGTCCATACTCGGGCGGATAGTTCTTGAATCCTTTTGAAGCGTAGTACTCGACCGTCGCTCCTTTCGGCGCGATACCGAGCGCGTTGACGCCGATCACTTTACCCGTATGCGGATTGTAGATGAGTGCCTGCGTCTCGCCGCCCCAGCTGAGCGTGTCCCACATTGTGGATGTCGAAGCGATCATCGCGCAGGCGGCGTCAACGGCGTTGCCGCCCTTCTGATACATCATCGCACCCGCCGTTGCCGCTAGCGGCTTGCCGGTGATCGCCACCCAGTGACGACCATGGAGGACGGGCTTGGCGGTGCGTTGGGCTGAGACGGTGGCGGAAAGGATCAATGAGAAGAGCAGGACTGCGATGATTAGTTGTAAGGAATTCATAACGATAATAGTTATTCGTCCAACGAGATAAACCATTGGATCGTTTCATGTTGGGCACGTGGGGAAGGTTAGAATTATCGAACGATCGCGCTTCGCGGCGCATTGGGCACGCACAAGACCTGCCCCTATGAACCTGGCTAACTCGCAATGGATTCTCTCGCGCCTTCGGCGCATTGGGCAGGCACAGGTCCTGCCCCTACGAATCCCTTCGAACTCTTAAATCCCCAACTCTTCTTTTGCCTCTTTGAACTTCGTGACGGCGAACTCAAGGTCTTCCTTAGAATGTGCCGCCGATACCTGTGTGCGGATCCGCGCCTGGCCCATAGGGACGACCGGGAACGAGAAACCGATCACATAAATTCCCTTGGTCAGAAGCAGGTCAGCCATCTTCGTAGCGAGCGCCGCATCGCCTAGCATCACCGGGACGATCGGATGTTCGCCGGCGAGTATGTTCAGACCGATCTTGGAAAGTTCCTCCCGGAAGAATGCCGTGTTCGAGGCGAGCTTGTCGCGAAGGTGCGTGGATTCCGAGAGCATCTCGATCGCGCGGATCGATCCCGCGACGATCGCCGGCGCAACCGTGTTCGAGAAAAGATACGGCCGCGAACGCTGGCGCAGCATCTCGACGATCTCTTTCCGTCCGCTGGTGTAACCTCCGCTCGCGCCGCCCAGCGCCTTGCCGAGAGTGCCTGTAATGATGTCGATCCGGTCCATAACGCCGTGGTGCTCGTGCGTGCCGCGTCCGTGCTCGCCGACAAATCCGACCGCATGCGAGTCGTCGACCATCACCATAGCTTCGTATTTTTCCGCCAGGTCGCAAATCTCGGGAAGTTTCGCGAGGTATCCGTCCATCGAGAATACCCCGTCGGTCGCGATCATTCTTCTGCGTGCGCCGGACGCTTCTTTGAGCTTCTCTTCAAGGTCGTTCATGTCACCGTTGGCGTACCGGAACCGCTGAGCCTTGCAAAGGCGTATACCGTCGATGATGCTTGCGTGGTTAAGCGCGTCGGAAATGATCGCGTCCTCTTCGCCGAGGATCGTCTCGAACAGACCGCCGTTCGCGTCAAAGCAGGACGTGTAGAGAATCGTGTCCTCCATCCCGAGAAACTCGCTGATCTTCTTTTCGAGGCGTTTGTGGATCGTCTGTGTGCCGCAGATGAACCGGACGGACGCGAGGCCGTAGCCCCACTCATCCAGTCCCTTGTGCGCAGCCTCGATTATCGAGCGGTCGTCGGCGAGTCCGAGGTAGTTGTTGGCGCACATATTCAGGACTTCGCCTCCCGCGACATCGATGTGCGCATCCTGCGGCGTCTCGATAACGCGCTCGGACTTGTAGAGACCCGCTTCGCGGATCTCGTCGATCTGTTCCTGTATCTGTTTTTTGGCTGTTGCGTACATAGTGATGAGTTATGAGCTATGGGTAATAAGTTCGGAACGCACGCGTCCCGCGTGCAATGCGCCGCCAGGCGCGAAAGAAATTCCCATCGATCCGCGTAGCGGATGCCTGCCTTTAGCCGTGGGTTCCGCCTTCGGCTAAAGGCAGATCATCGCTTCGCGACTCTTCCTGACTCCTGACTTCTGACTCCCGCCTTCTGATCTACGCCCTCCCTCACGGTCGGGCTACTGACCCGTCTCCTGTCTTCCTGCGAAGCGGCGAACACCCTCAATTACCAACTATCAATCAGTCTCAGTCCTCAGTACTCATCTCTCAGTACTTCTTAGGTCCAATCGAGAATCACCTTCCCACTGTCTCCCGTCTTCATCGCCTGAAATCCTTCCTCGAAGTCTCTATAGTTGAAGCGGTGCGTGATCACGGGACTGATGTCCAGCCCAGTGTCTATCAATACGCTCATCTGGTACCAGGTCTCGTACATCTGTCGGCCGTAGATGCCTTTGATATCCAGCATGTTGAAAATGACCGTCTTCCAGTCGATCTCGAACGGATCCGAGGGAATTCCGAGAAAAGCTATGTTCCCGCCGTGAGCCATGTTCGTGAGCATGTCCCGGAACGCGACCGGATTCCCCGACATCTCGAATCCCACATCGAAGCCTTCCGCCATCCCGAGTTCCTTTTGCGTGTCGGCGATCGATACCTCTTTTGTGTTAATGGCTTTGGTTACGGCCCCCATCTTCTCAGCGAGTTCAAGCCGCTTTGGATTGATATCGGTGATGACGATGTATCGTGCGCCCGCTTTCTTTGCGACCGCCGACGCCATTATCCCGATCGGGCCCGCGCCCGTGATCAGCACGTCTTCTCCGAATACCTCGAACGCGAGCGCCGTGTGGACCGCATTGCCGAACGGATCGAAGATCGCGGCTACATCGGTGTCGATCCCGGGTTCGTGCTTCCATATGTTCGTCATCGGGACCGCCATATATTCGGCGAATCCCCCGTCCGTGTTCACCCCGAAGCCGAGAGTGTTGGCGCACTTGTAACGCCTTCCCGCAAGACAGTTCCTGCATCGTCCGCAGACCAAGTGGCCTTCGACGCTGACGATGTCGCCTTCATAGAAGTCATTGACGTTCGACCCGATCTCGATTATCTCACCGACGATCTCGTGACCGAGGACGGTCGGTACCTTGATTGTGCTCTGCGCCCAGGCGTCCCAGTTATATATATGTACATCCGTCCCGCATATGCCGGTCTTGAGGATGCGGATCATCACATCGTTGATACCGATCTCCGGGTCCGGGACATCTTCAAGCCAAAGGCCCGTTTCGGCCCTGCTTTTCACAATAGCTTTCATAGGTTTATTGAGAACTGTTCGGTATAGCAATGATAGTTAAATGGGCAGGAGTCTGTCGAGTCTGTCGACTCATTCGAGACCCTCGGGTCTGCCGGGTCTTTGACCGGAGCACAGGCGCGAACAGCCGAAGAGTGAACAACCTGAAGCGATCTCTTCATTCCTCGGTGAACACCGATAATCGTCGATTGAAAGGCGAAAGCCCCGCTGTTGTGATAGACTGCAATTTGTCTTACGTATAATTCGTATGTAATCAAGGTCGTGGTCTTGAGTTTTGGAAACGATCGGCGGGATCATCTCCACCCCATTACCCCAACCAACAATTTCAATAGCCCGCGAGACCTCTTATTCGCCGTAGACCCGCCGGAGACCGATTTCCGGTTACGTTTTTATGCGACAGGTTCACGAAAGAACGCACACCTGAAATCAATTTTCTGAAATTTCAAATTTAAATCACGGATAACTCGTCGTCGAGAGCACTATTGTTGGCCGGATTTAGGCAATGATGAGAGCTCCCTGATCCAGTGGCTCTGCCCGTCGGAATGCAACCGTCTTCTTGCGTTCCGGAATCCGCAGATCGAGATACGAATCAGGTTGCGACCGCGAATGCCGGTTAAGTTCCGGCCGAAAAGAAATGAAGATCTTACTGTACAACCCCGATAACGGCATCACCAGAAACTTTATGCCGCACCTTTGGATGTTCCTTCTGCAATCCTTAACGCCCAAGGGCCACGAGGTCATTCTTATCGATGGAAACGCGAAAGCGATGACGCGAACGGAACTTGTCGAATACTGCAAAGAAGAAGGCGTCGGCCTGGTTGGGATCGGCGCGATGACGCGAATGGTGGCACGCGCGTACAAGGTAGCCGATGCCCTGAGAGAATCCGGGATCAAGGTAGTGATGGGCGGACCGCACGTTACCGAATGCCCGGACGAGGCTCTTGGACGCGACGGTGGAAAAAGATACGCGGACGCGGTTGCGCTTGGGGAAGCTGACGACTACTGGGCGGACATAATTGAAGATGCGTCCAACGGCGAACTAAAAGATATTTATCAGCCGAAGATGGATGAGAAGGGAAATGACGAAAAGCCCTCGCTTCAGCCTTACCCGCACATCCCCTGGGAGAGCCTTGACCTTGAACAGTTCAGCCTTGTGCCGAAATCGCTGCGGGGACTTATGTCGCGGTTTGGTGAGGGATGGGGCAAGTTCTTTGTGGTCCCGATCGAGACGGGGCGCGGTTGTCCTTACGGCTGCGAGTTCTGCACGGTGACCGGATTCTTCGGCGATTCAATTAGATTCCGTTCGAACGAGAGCGTGGTCGAAGAGCTTTTGAGGTTGAAGGAGCGCGCGAAACAAGAGAAGGGCCAGATCGCGGTATTCTTCATCGACGACAATCTGGCGATCAATAAGAAACGTCTCAAGTCACTTTTGCGCGATATCATCGCGGCTGACGCACAACTTCCGTGGGTTGCTCAGATCAGCGCGAACCTCCTCGGCGACGACGAGCTTGTCGATCTGATAGCCGAGGCTGGCGGACGCTGGATATTCATCGGGATGGAGTCCATAGATCCGGAAAACATGGCCTCGGTGAACAAGAACTTCTCAAAGCCTGCAGACTACAAGAAAGTGCTCGATGGCCTGGCGGAGAGAAATATATACGCGATCACTTCATTCATCTTTGGCATGGACAACGACACCCCGGGGGTGGCATCCAGGACGGTCGGACAGATCGAGACCTGGTCGCCGGGACTTCCGGTCTTTGGCCAACTGACGCCCTTCCCCGCGACGCCTTTGTACACGAGACTTGAGAAAGAAGGACGGCTGAAGAGACCCAAGCACTGGCTTGAGTTTGCGCCGTTCATGATGGCCCATACGCCAAACAAGATGACCGTGGAGGAAGCTCGGACTGAGACGGACTATGCCTGGAAGCGTTCGTACAGCCCGGAAAGGAACGCTGAAGCGTTGGCGGCGATCGCAGACAAACCGATCCAGTACAGGATCAGCCATCTCGTTGCCCGCCTCTTCTTCCGTGGGATATATTTCCCGCAAATGAACAAGCGTGCGTGGTTCGGACTCATCTTCCAGAACAGGAAGTCGATCTACGGACTTGTGAAAGAGGGTGCGTCAGAATGGAGAAAGCATCGCAGAAATTCGCGGGACGCGGTTTCCGATACGGTTGAAGCCGTTCCTCAGGCACTTGAAACGAAGTTGTAAGTACCGACAATTCGTGATTTTCTGCTTGCAATAAGACGGCGAAACCCGCAGTATTAAAAACAGTTGAACCTTCTCTCGCGCATTAACGGTAATGCGCCCGTCCTTGAAGTAAGTTAGCGACGGCGTTTTTGGATAGTTCGAGAGTCGGCATTTTATAAGTACAGAAGCCGCTTTAGTAATAGAGCAATCCGAAAAACGACCCTTCCTGAGCTGACCGTTTCTCCGAAGACAACTCGATTCGACGCTTCTTTTGATATCCCATTCATTTGGGAGAATGTCCCCTATTTATGGGACAAAGGAAATTTCTATGTCTACAAAACTTTATGTCGGAAACCTTTCATTTGATACTTCCGATCATGATCTTGAAGAGCTTTTTAGCGGAGCCGGCACCGTCGAATCCGTAAATATCATTAGTGACCGTGACACCGGCCGCTCGCGCGGATTTGGTTTCGTCGAAATGTCGAGCACGGAAGAAGCGAACAACGCAATTGCCGAGTTCAACGGCACCGAGTTCGGTGGCCGTGACCTGGTCGTCAACGAAGCTAAGCCCCGCGTAGACCGCGGTGGCGGCGGCGGCGGTGGCGGATACGGCGGTGGTGGCGGCGGACGTCGCAACAACCGCTGGTAGTACGGTTCGATGAACCGAGAACAATAACAAAAAGTGTCCGGCTTCTTGTTAAATGCCGGACACTTTTTCTTTTACAAAAGGAACTAAATGAATTTTTCAGACCTGGGATTGGATGACGCGCTGTTGCGCAGATGTGAGTCCCAAAACTTTTCGAAACCCACCCCGATCCAGGAAAAGGCGATCCCTGTTATTCTAGAGGGCGCTGACCTTATCGGATGTGCCGAAACAGGCACCGGCAAGACGGCCGCATTCCTGCTGCCGATCCTGCACGAAATGATCTCGCGCCCGCAACCGGGCATCAGGTTATTGGTAATCGCACCGACACGCGAGCTGGTCTCGCAGATCGAGGAAACATACAAGCAATTTGCACCGAACAGGTTTCGGTGCGTGAGCCTTATCGGTGGTGCCAACATTAACAGGCAAACCGAGAAACTTCGTCGCGGCGTCAGCGCCGTGATCGCAACACCCGGCCGCCTGCTCGACCATATCGAGCGCGGCAATCTGGATCTCAGGATGATCGACACACTTGTGCTCGATGAAGCGGACAGAATGCTCGATATGGGTTTTCTTCCCGCTATCAGAAAGATCCTTGCAAAACTGCCGGAAGAAAGGCAGAACCTGCTGTTTTCCGCAACGATGGCGGATTCGATCAGGACCCTGGCTTACTCGATGATGAACGATCCGGAGATCGTTGAGGTCAGTCCTCAGAACAAGCCGGCTCACACGATCGATCAGGTCGTATATCCGGTTGCTACTTCGTCCAAGACGGCGCTTCTGCTGGACCTCCTTGAATCGAACGACTTTGAAAGGGTTATAATCTTTACAAGAACGAAGCGCGGCGCCGACCGCCTTGCACATATTCTGATCGCCCGCGATCTGAGCGCAAACCGGATTCATGCGAACAGGACACAGTCCCAACGCGAGTCCGCGCTCAGAGACTTTAAGGGGGGAAAGACCGGAGTACTTGTGGCGACGGACATCGCCTCACGAGGCATCGACGTTGATTCCGTTACTCACGTTATCAACTACGACGTGCCTCAGGCTCCCCAGGATTATGTACACAGGGTAGGCCGTACGGGTCGTGCCGGAAACCAGGGCCAGGCGATCACGCTCGTGACCCCGGTCGAGGAAATGGCTATGCGCGACATTGAACGGCTTACAAAACAGACCGTGAAGCGGATAGTCCATCCGGACTTTGGGAGCAACGGCGCGATGGCAGGCGGAAACGGTTCGTTCCGCGGATCCCGCTCACGCAGAGCATACCGCTAATCGAAGGTTGGGGCGGATCCCGCCCCGGAGGTTGATCTTATGACGGCGAAATCTGTTAGTAAGGAAATGTCATACACCGTAGGCCAAAGAGTCGAGAAGGTCTGCCCGGACTGCGAAGAGCAGCTTGGGCACATCGTGAAATCAGTGACCAAGCTCGGCCGTGTGTCGAGGGTGATCTGTTCACATTGCGGCAAAGTCGGGACCTTCAAGGCTGGCGATCCTGTTTCGAAAGAGGATACGGGCTCGAAGAAACCCGGAACTCCGTATGACGGAGCTACGACGTTCCGCACGGGACAGATAATGCAGCACGATGTATTTGGAAGAGGAAAGGTCGTAAAGGTTCTCAGCAACCGTATGATCGACGTACTCTTCGCCGACCGTGTCCGCCGTCTGATTCACTCGAGACCGTAGTTTTGGGGTTCTTGGAGGCCAAGTCTTGCTTGACTTCTTTCAATCCCGTCTTTGATCGCCCAGAAAGCCCGATACAGGGCCTTCTGGGCACTCTTTTCATGATGTTTGCCGATAGACCTCACAATTTGCGGTCTTGCCGGAAACGGGATCTGAAAAGGGTCTTCTTTTTTTCTTTATTCTACGGTATAGTACCGGAGTTAAACTAAACGCTGGAAATCTGGAAACGACAAGTTAGGTAATTAGTTGAACTGGTATTCGGATCGGAAACTGGTTTGAATCCTCACTTCCTACCTCAGTCGTCTTTCAAGCAGTTCAAATATCAACAGGGAGAACAACAAATAATGATGAAGTCGGTATTGGGGATCTTTGCGATCCTCGCGGTATTCGTATGTCTCACGGGAGCCGGCTACGCCGGACCGGGAGAGCTGTCAGGAAGGATCGAGTCCGGAGATTCTTTGTGGAAATCGGTTTCCGAAGGGGAAATCGAGAAGACGGGAAAGAGGTTGGCGACACCGGAACAACTCCGTCTTTTTAGTTTGAATGAAAAAGAACTTGAGTCCTTGCTGGCAAGAATGCCGCTTGAGTTCACTGAGGAAGCCGGGGTCAGTTACGTCGTGTTATCGATACCGGATCTTGAAGGAAAACTGGTCCGTTTCCGGATCGCGGAATCCCCAGTGCTTTCACCGGCAGTCGCGGCGCAGTTCCCGGAATGGAAGACCTTTGCCGGTCAGGGAATCGATGACCCGACTGCAGTGGCTCGCTTCGATTGGTCCGGGACCGGTTTCCACGGATATGTGATGACACTGAACGGAACCTATTTGATAGATCCGTTCCAGTCTGGCGACCGCAAGCATTACATTGTTTACAGCAAGGAAGACTTCGGGTCGTCCGGACCTCAGTTTCATTGCAGTCTGGACGAACGCCTCCAAAAGGCGGACCGTAATATTTTCAATAGTTACGGTGAATCGCCTGGTAATAACTTTTCGCATGGAGCCACGGTCCGCACCTACAAGGTAGCCATCGCAACAACGGGTGAGTACACCGTAGCCTTCGGGGGCCAGACCACAGCGTTCAATGAAGTGATGTCTGCTGTGAACAGGATAAATACTATTTATCGCCGCGAGTTCGCGGTCTCTTTGCAGTTGGTTTCGAACACTAGTACGATTTATCCCGATCCGAACACTGACCCGTACAATAACACCGACCAAATCCCTCAACTCACGATCAATCATACGACCCTGAACAATGCTTACGGTAATGCCAACTTTGACTTCGGCCATCTGTTCGGCACAATGGGAGGAGGCGTGGCCACCGGAGGTTCTGTCTGCCTCTCCGCACAGAAAGGTGAAGGTTATTCCGCAAGAGATGGAATGACGGGCGATCCTTTCTGGGTTGATTATGTGTCGCATGAGATGGGACACCAGTTTTCGGCGGATCACACATACAATGAACTTGACTCGGGCACTTGCAACACTCGATCGATGATGAATGCTTATGAGGTTGCCAGCGGAAGTACGATCATGTCGTATGTCGGTATCTGCGACGCCCGAAATCTCCAACAGTATTCGCAGGATAACTTCCATGTCCGCAGCCTGACCCAGATCATCCCCTTTGTAAACGATGATCAGCAGGGAGCAAGTTGCGGAACTCCTCAAGCCAGCGGCAATAACATTCCCGTTATCGCTACCCTTTCTGGCAACACTATTCCGAAGTTGACTCCGTTTACGTTGACAGCCAGCGCGACCGATGCGGACGCCGGCGACTCGCTCACTTACCTGTGGGAACAATATGATCTCGCACCGTCCGCCAGCGGGCCACTGGGTACCCCGGCGAACACCTACGACGTGGACACAGATGGTGTTGAAAGGCCGCTCTTCCGCAGCTACGCACCTTCAGCGAGCCCTTCGCGGACATTTCCAAGTCTCACGTACATCCTAAATAACCAAAACCAGCCGCCGCTGACCTACATGGGCACCTCGCCAGTGGGATCCGTCTGCCAGACCACAATAACGTGCGCGATCGGCGAGAATCTGCCATCGATAGCGAGGACGATGAACTTCCGCGTCTCGGTTCGAGACAACCATTCTCCTGTTGGAGCGATTGCGGATGCCGGAACGACCGTGACGGTCGTCAACACGCCGGGTCCCTTCCGAGTTACAACACAGAACCAAAGTCCGGCAACGTGGGCGGGTCAGAGTCAACAGACTGTCACCTGGGATGTCAATTCTACCAATCAGCCTCCGATCAGTACCGCGAATGTGAACATTCGGTTGTCGACTGACGGGGGCCAGACATTCCCGACGACACTTGCGGCAAATACTCCGAACGATGGTTCAGAAATGATCACGGTTCCGAACGTCGCGACAACGTCCGCAAGGATCAAGGTCGAAGCCGCGGGAAATATTTACTTCGACATCAATGACGCTAATTTCTCGATCACGTCGTCAGCCAGGCGAACACTGACCGATTTTGACGGCGACGGTAAAACGGATGTCTCGATCTTTCGACCGAATCCGACCGGTTTCGCGGAGAACCTTGGACCTGAAGGTAGTTCTTCGCAATGGTGGATCCTGAGAAGTGGAGATATCAGCGCACTCGGAATTGCCTTTGGAACACCTTCCGACATTCTCGTACCTGCCGACTTTACAGGTGACGGTAAGACGGATGTGGCATTCTTCAGGCCTTCGAGCGGCATTTGGTTCGTGCTGCGCAGCGAAGATTCGACGTTCTACGCTTTCCCGTTCGGAGCAAACGGCGACATTCCTGCCCCGGGAGACTTCGACGGCGATGGAAAATCTGATCCGGCTGTTTATCGTCCGTCTTTAGGTACATGGTTCATCCTCAGATCTTCTGACTCGGGTACGACCGCCGTTCCTTTCGGAATCGCTGAAGACCGGCCGACCGTGGCCGACTTTGACGGTGACGGAAAGGCTGATGTCGCCCAGTACAGGCCCTCGGTCAACCAGTGGTGGCAACTAAGAAGCACTGCGGGTGTGATCGGTTATCAGTTCGGGGCTTCAGGAGACAAGACGGCTATTGGTGACTACACCGGAGACGGCAAAGCGGATGTCGCATTCTACAGGCCTTCGACCTCGGAATGGTACGTGCTCAGAAGTGAGGATGCCTCATTCTTCGCGTTCCCCTGGGGAGCCGCAGGCGATATCTCGACACCGGGAGATTTCGACGGTGACGGCACCACAGATGCCGCCGTTTTCAGACCATCTAACAATACGTGGTTTATCAACGGCTCGACCTCTGGCTTCCAGGCGGTGCCTTTTGGTACTGCGGGAGATGTGCCGCTGCCGAACGCGTATGCTTACTCCGGATCGCAGTCGTCTGTCACTACTTTTCCTGGAACAGGCACAGGAGCGATTCCGGACGGAGGCAATGGTCCAAGAGCCTACGGAGCACCACTCAATGTCTCTTTCAACGTAACCGGATTAGGCGGAGCTGTTTCGACCGTGGAGGTAGATTTCAATGCTTCCCATTCATATGTTGGGGATTTGAAGGTGACTTTGATCGCACCTAACAACACCCAGCATAAGTTGTTTGAAACCACCGGAGCGACGACTGGTACTTCCGGCGGACTCGGAACAGATCTGAACTCCGCGAACACCTACACCTTCCGGGATTCATCGACGAACAATTGGTGGACCTGGGTTGGGACCGGTAACCCTGTTCCGACCGGGAATGCACGGACGGTAGTTTCCGGTGGCGCGGGAGTTGTTAACCCTCCGATGGTCACTTCATTGAACACGGTGTTCGCGGGACTTGCTCCGAACGGAGTCTGGGTCCTGAGATTCGAAGACGGGTGGTCGGGCGATCCTGGCACGGTTACGGCAGCTAACCTGAAAATCGGTACTTCCTAAGAAAGCGAAGGTTCAAAGCATTTTACTTTGAACCTGGGATCTAGAGGCTTTATTTGGGGCGCGGATATCTTCCGTGCCCCATTTTGTTGAATTGTCCCGTCCAGAAGCGGGCGGGCCAAGCAAAAGAAAGAAGTCCGGAGGTATGTATATCCCGCTCGCGGACAATTGACGGCGGTTTTCCAGCTTCCTCCTTCCTCCCTGCACCTACCTCTCTTGAATCCACATTCGCAGATCAAGCGAACAAAGTAAGCAGTTATACAAATGGCGGTGGCTTTTTAGTGTTTACTATCGTCAGGCTTAAGCCAGAGTGATTATTAATTATTTAAGGACTTTAACAGGCGGTTAATATCATGAACAGATCAGACTACATTATCCTCGGCGCGGCGTTCGTGTCGTTCCTTTTCTCGGTATCGCTTTGGTTCGGTATTTTCGGGGGCGACATCAACTACAACAAACTGGCCGCAATTTTCGTCGGGATCTGGGTACCTTCGATCCTCGCGCTGGGCAACTATTTCAAGCGCTGAGCGCAGGAGGCTTAAATGGACCTTATTATCTTTATAGTCGGCTTCGTGGTTTCCATGTCTGTGGTGTACGCGATCTTCGCTCAAATACCGCTGATGATGGTTGAGAAAGAAGACTCCCCGACGGATCCTCAGTAAACGAAATTTCCGGGCGGTTTTCCTTAGGAAGACCGCCCGGCTGCCTTTGACTGAGTAGAATTCTTTCGAATTCCGTCCCACACCTGTTAAAATTTGATCTCGGTCATTTCTATCTGTGTTCGGTCTTCCGTGTGCGGCGAGAATCGCGAGAATCCTATTTGTGGAATTTGCGCTCTTGCCACCGTGAATTTCTCCGCGGCCCCTGAGTCCGGCCAGTTGAATGCGGAGACATCTTCTCGTGTCCCGACCGGCCCTCGGAGTCCTGACTATGAAAATCTTGCTTGTCTATCCGTTTTTCCCCGATACTTACTGGAGCTTTCGGCATGCCCTGTATTTTGAGGGCAAGCGCGCAGCGTTTCCTCCGCTCGGATTGCTTACCGTTTCATCGATGCTTCCGGCCGGATGGGAGCGGCGGCTAGTCGATATGAACGTCGAACCGCTCAGTGACGAAGCGATCGAATGGGCGGACATGGTCTTCGTAAGCGCGATGATCGTTCAAAAGGGCTCGCTTGAGGAAGTGGTCGCCAGATGTAAAGCGCTGGGAAAACCGGTCGCGGTCGGCGGACCGTACGTTTCAACCGGAAGCGATCACCTCCCTTTGGCAGATTATATTTTTTCCGGCGAAGCGGAAGCGACGCTTCCGGAATTCATAAGAGATC
The DNA here is from genome assembly GCA_024640445.1 of Acidobacteriota bacterium. GTDB lineage: Bacteria > Acidobacteriota > Blastocatellia > Pyrinomonadales > Pyrinomonadaceae > Aridibacter. Next base: position 18,841 of record JAHEEZ010000030.1, read on the forward strand.
TTGAGTCCGGCAGACCGAAGCCCTTTTACAAACCGGCGGAAAGGCCGTCGCTTGCCGATACTCCGTCTCCGGATTTCAGCCTGATCGATCCCGGGAATTACAGTGCGATGAACGTCCAGTATTCGCGTGGTTGTCCCTTCCAGTGCGAGTTCTGCGACATAATTGAGATCTACGGCCGTATCCCGCGCACAAAATCAAACCAGCAGATGCTCGCCGAACTGGATTCTCTTAATGAAGCTGGTTGGCGGGGAATGGTATTCATCGTCGACGACAATTTCATAGGCAATAAAAAGAATGTAAGGAAATTCCTTCCAGACCTGATTGACTGGTCGGAGCGGAACGGCTTCCCCTTCTCTTTCATCACCGAGGCAAGCGTGAATCTCGCGGAGGATGAACCGCTTTTGCAGATGATGCAGGACGCGGGATTTAAGAGGGTCTTCCTGGGCATCGAGACGCCTGTGGAAGAGAGCCTCAAGGAAGCTCAAAAAGGCCAGAACACGCGCCGCAACCTTCTTGATTCCGTTCACAAGATCCAGAGTTACGGGATGGAGGTCATGGCCGGATTCATACTCGGTTTCGACAACGATCCTGAGGACATTTTCGAGAGGCAGATGGACTTCATACGCGAAAGCGGGATCCCTCTCGCAATGGTCGGGCTTCTTGCCGCGCTGCCGGACACACAGCTATGGCGGCGACTAGAAAAAGAAGGCAGGCTGGTTGAGGAGAGTACGGGAAACAACACGGACTGCACCTTGAACTTCGTACCCAAGATGGACAGCAAACGGTTGGTGGAAGGCTACAAGGAAGTCCTGCAAAATATCTACAGCCCGCGCGAATACTACAAGAGAGCACTGGACTGCCTGTCTCGTTTCAAGCAGACACAGATCGCGCCGAGACAGATCAGCGTGACTGCCGACATGAAGGCTTTGTTCAAACTCGTGATCACGCTCGGCGTCCGTGAGAGATCGCGTTTGCAGTTTTGGAGTTACGTGATCAAGGTTCTAACGAGGTGTCCGAGGAATTTCGCCCATGGGTTGACGCTTGCGGCGATGGGGTATCACTTTCGGAAAGTTACAGCGGCGAACTGCGAATGACCGTCTCCGATCACTCGTCTTTCTTGTTCTTTTTCGGCACCAGCAGAATGCCGTTCAGCTTGATCCGTTTCTGACTGGAATTGCCGGCGGTCCTGCCGGCGTATTCGTAGTCAAAGATATAGTCAAAATGCCCGGTAGAGAGTTTCTTGCAGACGAGTTCCGGAAGATGAAATAGAAACGCGTCCGCAAAATGCCCCATGCTCTCGTCAACAAAACCGAGCGGTTCATCGCTCTTCTCATCCAGATACACGGGAATGCTTTCGACGTGATCACAACGGTCGTAAATATCGCCAAGCACGTGTCGGCGTTTTATCGCAAGGGGCGAGTAGGTCATTTTTCAGATCGCGGCGTTGAAGGTCACGCGGCTTTTCCTTTGCCGGCGACCGCTTCGGTCCCTCCGGATATCTTCAAGAGGTCGCCGGGCTCACACTCAAGCGAACGGCATATCTTTTCCAGCGTTGCGAAATTGACCCCCTGCGCCTTCCCTTTCTTAAGGCGCCACAGGGTCGTATGGCTGATGCCGGTCTCTTTCGAAAGCCAGTAGGAAGTGCGGCCGCGCCGCGCCAAAACGTCATTAATTCGGATCTCGATTTGCATAGATCACGGTCCGCTAAATCATTCGAACTCAAGTATATACTGTATGTAAAATATATTTCAGATTTGACATATAGTCAAAGACAAGTGTAGTCTTGACTTTCCGGCAATCCTTTCGCAGGGATCTCCCAAGATCCACGGATTCTCCCTGAATTCATAAAGCAAAAATTCAAGGTCAGAAAGCGGTAAAGTTGCGGTGGTCCTTTTGTATTCAGAAGGTGCCGGAGAACAAGGCGGAACCGAAAACGGTTTTCGCAGGAGGCTTATATTAGGCAAATGAAAAACAAAGAGACAAAGAAAGCCCGGATCAAAGTGATCAAGAAGGGCGAGGTGAGACAGGTTGAAAAACCTACGGTCTCAAAAGAAGATGAAAAGGAATCGACAAGGCGAGAGATCGTCTCGACGGTATCCGATTGGGTAAATGAATTGAGGGACCGTAGGACGGATTCCGCATTGGCGATAGATCAGCTGTTCTCAGCAATTCCGCAAAAAGCGTGACATTCTTGTTAGTTCCACGGTTCAATACCCGCCTCTTCTCCCAAGAGTCAAAGAAAAATCAGAGATCGAAGAAATGGTATCGCAGTGATGTCTAAGGCTTCGCCGTGAGTTCCCGGATCTTGGCTTCGGCGTTCTTGTTCGTCGGATCAAGCTGCAGGGAACGCTTGTAGAATTCGATCGCCTTTTCCTTGTTGCCCGCGGCTAAATGAGCTTCGGCCAGGCTGTCCCATGCATTTCCCGATTTTGGAAAGTCATCCGCATTCTGTTGGAAAACAAGGACGGCGTCGGATTTTCGATCGATTCTGAGAAGATCGTATCCAAGCCGGTTCATCTGGCGTTCGGTGATGTTCAGCCCGGAATCACTGGTACGCCTCGTACGGAATTCCTTTAGAGCCTGGTCAGCACTGGTCGCGATGATCGCCTTGAAAAGGACGCGCGGGGGGGAGTCATACCTTTCGTA
>JAHEEZ010000031.1:0-9892 GCA_024640445.1 Acidobacteriota bacterium
TGTGTCGACATTTCTGACCGTAACCGCGGCACCGGGGACAACGGCATTCGCCGAATCATAGACGGTCCCCTGGATCAGGCCCGTGGTCGATTGCGATTGCGCTGCCGCGATTCCCGCGAAAGAGGCTGATATGGCGATAATCGTAAAGAACTCGAGGATTTTTTTCATCTTCATTTTCCTTTCGTTGTAGTAAACCCGACCAAGAGGAGCAGGCTCCCGGGAGATCAGATCGGATTTGGAATGGACCCTCCAGCTATTTGATCGCGGGAAGGGAATAAGAACTTAATCGGGTTGGCAGAGAATCTATCACACTTCACATTTTGTTCAAAAAGAATTCATTTGAAGTTCTTCCATTTTCTGAGTCCGACCTCAGCGGAGCACCGAACGGCGAACAATCGCGAAGAAAAGGCTGTCCGGAAGGACCTTTCGAAGCGCCAGGATCAATCGGGAATTTGGCGAATAACGCATTTTCCACGATCCGTCATTGACGGCGGTATAGATGGCCTCCGCAACGATCCCGGGACCCGGGGCCTCAGCCCCGGCCTTCGCCATATTAGGCATCGCTTTGTCGAGAAGATGGTCGTACGCCGTCAGGCCTTCTTTTTCAAGCAGTGTCATTGAACGGTCATAGAAATCGGTCTTGATCGGCCCCGGCTCTATGATCTTGACCCTTATGCCGAACGGTCTCAGTTCATAATGAAGCGACTCGCTGAAGCCCTCGACCGCCCATTTTGAGGCGTGATAAAGGCTGTAGAACGGAAACGTTATCCGCCCTCCCATCGAGGCGACGTTCACGATCGTGCCCCGCTTCGCTTCCCGAAAATACGGAATCGCCTCCCTGCAAACGTTCATCAGGCCGAACACATTCGTCTCGAACTGTCGGCTGATCTCATCCTTCGATGCCGCCTCGAACGGTCCCACGGCTCCGTATCCGGCGTTGTTGACGACGGCATCGATCCGACCGAACCTGGCAAGGGCGGCTGAAAACGCATCGCGAATACTCTCAGGATCTGTCACATCCAGCCGGAAGCATTCGACGTCGACTATCCGCTGGAGATCTTCAGACCCGGAAGGATCCCGCATCGTCGCGGCGACCTTCCACTCTTTACTTTGAAAGAGCCTCGCGGTCTCTTTCCCGATGCCGCTGGACGCTCCTGTAATGAATACGACCTTGCTCATATCTATTCAACCTCGCCCCGAACTACCTGACGGCAAACGGCTTCCACGGCCGTAAAGGCCGTTCCACGGGTTCACTCGTAGCGAAGCGCTTCGATCGGGTTCAGGCGGCTTGCGCGGACAGCCGGCATTACCCCGGCGAGAAAAGCGACCAGGCAAACGAGAAGCATTACGGCACCAAGTGCCAGAGGCCTGAAAGCAAAGAGATTGAAACCCTCAAAGGATTCAAAATAGGTCTTCGCGAGAACGGTGTTGGCGATGGTCCCGACTGCGACCGCGGAGACGATACCGAGCAGCGCACCCCAGAATCCGATCAGGATCGATTCCAATGCGAACAGCAGAAAGACGCGGAAGCGCCCCATTCCCAGTGCCTTCTGCAAACCGATCTCCTTGGTCCTTTCGAGTACCGCGATAACAAGCGTGTTGATGATGCCGAAAGACGCGGCAAGAAGCGCCACCAGCGCGAACAGGTTCAAACCGACCTGAAGAATGCCGATCGCGTCATAGGTTCTCTTCTCAATGTCCGCGATCGACAGCGCCACGAATCCCATCTTGTCCAGTTTGTCCTTTGTCGATTTGAGAAGACCATCGTCCTGGCGTTCCAGCTGGACCGTGAAGCTTTGAAACATATTGTAATTAGGAGCTTCTGACATCTGTTCCTTGTAGATCTCGCGGGCAGTCGCGGCATCGACGAATCCGTTCAGGTTCGCGATCATTCCCTTCGTGGCAATGCCCACTATCTTCAGTTTCCGGTCCTTTAGTTCACCTTCCTCGCCAAACTTGTACGCAAGAATGACGGTCTTACCGACCAGATTCTCCACCTTCTCGTCAAATGCGCGAGCCAGGTGGATCGGCAGGATCACCTGGTTCGTACCGTCGAACATCGAACCCGCTTCCAACTTCTGCTCAATCCCTTCAGAGAGCATGCCGAGCCCGACCTGGTACTTCCTGGCTCCTTCCATGGTGATGTATTCCGACCTGACAGGGAAAGCGGGGGTGATGGAACGGACCCCGGGAAGACGTTTCCGAAGCGAATCCATCTGATCTACCGTCACCATCATCGTGTTTGGATCGATCGTGTTACCCTCTTCGTCCTTGGTCGCTGCCTTGTACTCGACCGGCCCCTTGGATTGCATTTGGTCTTCAAGTTCCGCAGGCAGTTTCTTCCGAACAAAGAGGATACGGTTGCCTTCGATGCTCTTTACCTGTGTTTCCACGTAAGCCTTCAGGCCGTCGCCGATCCCATTCGTCATGCACAGCGTGAACGCGCCGACAAAGATCGCCATCACGGTGAGAAATGTTCTAAGTTTCGCCCGGAAGAGGTTTCGGTTAGCTGTCTTTGCAAGATCCCAGATTTTCATTTGTTATTCACCCGCCTCCCCATGTTCGCCCTGGGTATCGTTGGCAACGATCCGGCCGTCTTTCAGATTTATGGTCCGGCCGCACCGCGAAGCCAGATCCTCATCGTGTGTCACGACGACGACGGTTATTCCTTTCTCGCGGTTAAGCGTGAGGATCAGGTCCTCGATGGTGCCGCTGGTCTTTGAATCCAGATTACCGGTCGGTTCGTCCGCGAAGATCACGTCCGGATCGCCGACAAGCGCCCGGGCAATGCAGACACGCTGCTTCTCGCCTCCCGAGAGGTCCTTTGCCCGCTTCATAGCCTTGTCGTCGAGACCGACCGAAACAAGCGCACCCGTTGCCGCCTCGCGGATCCTGGACTCATCCAATCCCCTGATCCGCATTGGCAGAACGATGTTGTCGAAAACTGTGTCCCGGCCGTTCAGAAAGAACTGCTGGAAGACGAATCCGAATTTGCGGTTCCTGAGTTTGTCTCTTTCCCTTTCCGAAAGGCTTCCGTAATCCCTGCCTTCGAAGGCGACGGTTCCGTTAGTAGGTTCATCCAGACACGCGAGGATGTGCATCAGGGTCGATTTACCGCTGCCCGACTTACCGACGATCGCGACGCTTTCTCCTTTTGCGATCTGGAGGCTTATATCCTTCAGAACCTCGTACTTCACACTGTCGCTCGTAAAGGTCCTTCCTAAATTCTTTGTTTCCAACATATGGCGTTCTCGCTGAGTATTCCGATTTTGGTGATGATTACGAAACGGCGGGGAGCATATGTTGCAATAATTTTTTTCCGAAAGTTCGGACACCCTGAGCACGGCCGAGCCGAAATGGTCAATCCGCAATTTCGGATGGTAAACTGCCTCTATGAAATTCCTGCACATCGCGGATGTCCATCTGGGCTGTACAAGGTATCACCTTGAAGAGAGCCAAAGGGATTTCTTCGACGCCTGGATCGACGTCTTGCAGAAATACGCGATCGACGAAGAGGTCGACTTTGTATTAATGTGCGGTGATTTCTTTCACAAACGAAGCGTTCCGCCCGAAACGATGAACTATGCGTTCGCGGGCCTCAGCCTTCTGAAAGATGCCGGCATACCCGTTGTTTCAATCGAAGGCAATCACGACCAGAAGCACCGCGACAGTGAATACAGTTGGCTCAAATCGCTTGCCAACTGGGGGCTACTGTACCTACTGGAGCCAACCAATCGCGAAGGAAAGCTCGGCTACGAGGAGTGGGACGATGAACTTGTCAGCGGAGGATTCGTGGATATCGGCCGGACAAGGATCTTTGGATCCGATTGGTACGGCGCATCCGCAAACGCGGCGATCCCACAGCTTGTTGAGGCGATCGGTGAAAATCGCCGCGACGGCGCTTTTCACATCCTGATGCTCCACACGGACGTCGAAGGGCACGAGACTCACCCGATTCCCGCACTGAGCCGCGAAAAACTGGGCGACCTGAAAGCGGTCGCGGATTATGTCGCTCTCGGGCACACGCACAAGTGTTTCGAGATCGAGAACTGGGCATTCAATCCGGGCTCGCTTGAGATAACCAACATAGCGGAGTATTCCGAACGTCGCGGTGCATGGCTGATCGCGGTTGACGGTGAAGGCGCGGTGGACGCGCGCCATGTCGAGGATTATGTCCAGCGTCCGTTCCAGCGTTTGAGTTTTGACGTTTCGCGAATGGAAGAACCCGCCCAGGTGTCGCGCGGGGTTCTGAATCTTGTAACGACCCAGGCAAGAAGGCATTCGGGTGAAGACGGGGAGCGTCACCCGATACTCGAGATCACGCTGACCGGCCATCTCGGCTTTCCAAACTCGGAATTGGAATTGAAGAAGATCCGCGAAAAGGCACGCGAGATCACGGGAGCGCTGCACGTACGTTTGAAGAACCACAGCGTCCCAATCGAATACGCCGTCGCGGCTGATGTGGATGAACACATAAGCCGTGAGAAGCTCGAAAGGCGCGTCATCGAAGACCTGATCTTCAGGGATAAGCGATTCAACAAGATGACCGAGAGCGTCGCAGACGCGGTTATCGGCGCGAAGAGGATGGTGCTGAATGAAGATTCGCCGGAGCGGATCGCAGAGTTCATCGCACTCAAAACAGAAAGTTCCCAAGACGGGGACGGATGATGACCGAAGAAGCAAACAAAGTTCTGGGGATCAGGCAATTACCGATCTTCCCTCTGCCGCTCGTGCTTATGCCGCACGAACTCCTTCCTCTGCACATTTTTGAGCCGAGGTACAGGGAGATGCTGTCCGACGTCACGGCAGGAAAGAACATGTTCGGCATTTCCCTGTTCGAGCCTTCGGAATCGGGTCCCGAACGGCCGGCCGAAGGCAGCGTAGGCTGCGTCGCGGAAATCAGGGAAGCGCAAACGCTGGAAGACGGAAGGTCGAATCTCCTCACGGTCGGGGTGATCAGATACCGGCTGAACTCATATGTGGACGGTCCGGAGCCCTATCTGATCGCGGAGATCGACTTCTTTGAGGATGAGGAAGAAGACGCGGAAACGCTTACGCCTCTGTCGGACGAAGTATTCGACTTGTTCAAAAGAATGGCCGTAGCGGCCCACAAGATGAGCGGCCAGTCAGGGGCGTTGCCTGACCTGCCGAAAGCGGAACCCCAGCAGCTTTCATTCCTTGTTTCAGCGGCGTTCAATCTCGACAACAGCCTCAAATACAAGCTTCTTAAAATGACAAGGACGTCCCGGCGGCTTGCGCAGCTTAAGGACGTCCTTTCGCGTTCTGTTGGCCAGGTCGAGGAAACCGTAAAGATCAACAAGGTCTCACGCACGAACGGGCACGTTAAGAAGAAATTGGATATAGACTGACCATCAGGCCTCCGGCTGAGGCGGCGCGTCAGGCGCAAGATTGACAGGCTCCTCGTGATTGAACGGACTCTTTAGATTCTCCTGGAAGAAATAGATCACCTTCTGGTCATACGTGTCCGCCTTATCTGGCGAGACATTAACAATATCAAAACCCGAGTTCGTCATATCGGTGAATGACTGCACTCGCGTATTGGAAGGAAAACAGCCGGCTAGCGATTTCGTTGATGACTTCAGTGCCGGAACATCTGCGCCCGAAAGAAGAAGCGCGCTTCGGCCTGACACCATCCTCGCCACTTCGCAGACGGAACGGCGCTGGTAGCAACCGGAAGTGTAGTAGAGGTAAGTCCCGCCCTTCGCCATTTCGGCCGTAATGGAACTGACGAATGGATATCTCTTGTTGATCACGCTGTCGATAAGATCGTTCGATCTCGCAGGGATCGAATCAAGTACAACGGCTTTTACGCTCTGGTCCTTCGCGGCGGTTGAAATTCCCGCGAGCGCGCCCATTTCTATACCGTAGATCCCGATGTCCTCACCCACAAGGTTGTCGCCGCTGCTGTCCCTGAGGCTCCGCAGGTAATCAATGGAGGCGAGAGTGTCTTCGACCTCGCATCCTCCAAAAGAGGTGTACGAGACCGGAGGATTCGGTCCGTGACCACGCTCGTCGGGCATCAGTACGGTAAAGTCCGTTGCCTCGCTGAGCTTCACCCCAAGATTGAGAACGTAGGAACGGTCTGCTCCGTACTTGTGCAGCAGTATCACGGCCGGCGCACCCTTCTTGCCGCGCAGAAGCCATCCTCTTGCGGCCGAGCCGTCCTTGTTCTTCCATTTTTCATCCGTGACCTGTGCCGCGTGGGCGCTCAAACGGCCGTAGACTTCCGGCGTTACAAGGTAGGCGTTTCGCGGAGGGATCGATGTCGAATGTACCAACCACACGGAAGCGGCCATCAACATAACGACCACAAAAACAAGTACTGGCAGTAACAAACGTACAAAACTTTTAAGCAAGCGGATCATTTTAGACATAGCAGATTAATTTTTGACGGGAGTTATCGGGTTGAAATTGTTTCTGGAGGAACGAACAACTCGTATCTGTTCAAGGGAGTCGAACCGTGAAAGCCCAATTGGAAATGGCTTTCGGCAAGTCACCTAAAATGGTACCATATCGGCAACCTGGAAAGGAAGAGTTTTGATTTTTATGAAGAAGTATTCACCCGCCGCCATCCTTCTGATCACGCTGCTTGTTTCCTTCGCATACGGTCAGAAATCACTGGAAACGATCAAAACCAGTGCAAAAAATTCTTCGGAAACCTCGAAGTTCTTCCCGATGGAGGACCTTAAGCCCGGAATGACCGGAACCGCGCGAACCGTCTTCTCGGGAACCAAGGCTGAGGAATTCGGCGTTGAAATACTGGGGGTCGTACCCGGGTGGGTAGGCCCGAAACAGGACATCATCATAGGCAGGCTCTCCGGCGGCGAGGCCGACCGCACCCAGGTCTTCGCGGGAATGAGCGGGTCCCCTGTATATATCGACGGGCGCCTTGTCGGAGCCATTTCCTACGCGTTCCCATTCTCAAAAGAGGCAATTTGCGGCATCACGCCGATCGAGCAAATGATCGGTATTTTCGAAAAGGACGAGGACGGAACGCCCAGCGCCCGCCGGCCGAGGATCTATTCGTTCGCGGAACTCGCTGCCACGGAGTGGAATCCGGGACTTCCGAAATCGCCCTCCTATACTGGTCCGGCGGGCATGTCCACCGATCCCGGTTCACCGCTCGGAGTGCTCACAGGGCAGACATTCCAGCCGATCGCGGTTCCGGTGTCTTTCAGCGGAATATCGCAAGCCACTCTTAATGCTTTCGCTCCCCAGCTGCTTCAAGCCGGTCTTCTTCCGGTTTCCGCACCAGTAGGTGCCGCCAGGCCCGGTCCTATGAAGAAAGCGGACGAAAATACTCTGTTGGGCGGAGATTCGGTCGCGATGCACCTAACGCTCGGTGACATATCGATGGCGGCGAGCGGCACCGTTACATACAGGGACGGGGACAAGATCTACGCGTTCGGACACCCGTTCCTTGCGGCAGGATCTTCTTCCTTGCCGATGTCGGAGTCGCACGTTGTAACCGTCGTTCCGAACCTCAATAATTCTTTCAAGCTGGCTGTCCCTGACGCGATGGTCGGGTCGATGACGGAGGACCGGGCGACCGGAGTGTTCGGGAAACTCGGCGAAGCGCCGAAGATGATCCCGGTCACCATCAATCTTCAAACGACCCGAAACAAGCTTGAATCGCTCAATTTTCAAATAGCGAACGACGAGGTCCTGACGCCACTTCTACTTAATATGGCGGTGTTCAACACGATCGCCGCCAGCGAGCGGAATCTTGGCGATCTGACCCTTGAAGTGTCCGGACGCATCGACGTGACGGGCCAGTCTCCGGTCACCGTTGACCGAAGGTTTGGCGGACAGTCGGCTACGCGGTTTGCCGCCGCTTCGATGGTGATCCCGCTGGCAAACCTTCTTATTAGTCGTTTTGACGATCTGGCAATAAACGGGATCACCGTTAACATGACGGCGGTCGAAGGAAGCCGCACGGCTACGCTAGAGAGGATCGAGGTGGACAAGGCCGAAGCGAAGGCCGGTGAGACAGTTTTCATACAGGCGTTTGTCAGAGGCGACTCAGGCCGTGTGTTCACCCAAAGGATCCCGTTCACGATCCCGGCCGACACGCCAACAGGCGAGCTTACGATCGCGGTAGGCGACGGCGGGACCCTGCAGCAGAAAGAGGCCGCCCAACAGCTGGTCCCCAAGACGCTCGGAGAACTTATTAAGACCATCAACGAGATCAGGAAGAACGACCGCCTGTATGTTCAGTCCTACAGGGTCACGAAAGGAGCGATAATGGGCGTAAACGAGATGCCGAACCTTCCGCCGTCGGTTCTTGCCACCTTGAACAGCGGACGCAGCGCCGGCGGCTTCAAGCCGACGGTCCAGACGGTCGTTTCAGAGATCGAGATCGCGCCGGCGGAATTCATCGTTTCCGGACAGCAGAGCATCAAGATCGAAGTGGTGAAGTGAGCGGCGTCAGTAACCCGACCGTGAGGGAGGGAGTGTATGGGTGAGTGGATGATTGATAATTGATGGTTCTCGCGGTCTTCCAAGCGCATTGTCTTGATTCCCTTCCGGAAGGGTTCATCCTTCTTAACCATCAATTCTTAATCATCAATTATCCACCGATCTTCGCCCTCCCTCACGGTCGGGCTACTGACACAGCTTACGGCTCCCAAACAACTGAAGAAATGGACTCATTCAAATACCTGCTTGCAGCTGCGCATTACGCGGCGCGTCAACACAAGGACCAGATCAGGAAAGGCGCGAATTCCGAGCCCTATATCGTGCATCCGCTAGAAGTAGCCAAACTGCTTGCCGATATCGGCGGCGTGACGGACCATGAAGTCCTGATGGCAGCGATACTCCACGACACGATAGAAGATACAGACTCTACGAATGAAGAGATAAAAAGTCTTTTTGGCGAGCGCGTTTGCTCGATCGTTCTCGAGGTCACGGACGACAAGTCACTTCCGAAGGAAAGACGAAAGGAACTCCAGGTTGAACACGCCCCTCACCTCACGCCCGAAGCAAAGCAGCTGAAGATGTGCGACAAGATCAGCAACATATCGGATATCGTGAACAACCCTCCGAAGGAATGGCCGCTTGAGAGAAAGCTCGAATATGTTGAATGGGGTGAGAGGGTGTTCGCCGGCCTCAGGGGTGTGAACGAACGGCTTGAGGAGCACTTTGACGCTCTTGTGGAAGAGGCCAAGACCGGGCTTAGGAATGAGGGCTGACAGGTTAGCCCTTCGCCTCCCCTTCGACCCACACTTCCCCGTCCGCGTAGACCTCTTTTTTCCAGATAGGAACGGTCCTCTTCAGTTCCTTGATCAGCCACTCGCAAGCCTCAAAGGCCGCTCTCCTGTGCGGAGCCGCGACAGCGATCACGACGCTGGTCTCTCCGATCTCGAGCCTGCCCAAACGGTGGACGATCGCGACGTGCGAGATCTCGAACTTCTCTTTCGCCGCTTGGACGAGCTTCTCCATCTCCTTGAGGGCCATCGGCTCGTACGCCTCGTAGACGAGATACTCTGTCTCGCGGCCTTTCGTGAACTTGCGCACATATCCGTCGAGCGTCACCGTCGCGCCGCATTCTTCGGGCACGACGCGCCGCGCGATCTCGCCGACATCGAGAGGGGACTCTGTAAGCTCAACTATCATCTATCACTGATCATCGATCAATGGAAGATCGCCGGGAAATCGCCATGGGTGAAATTCGAGGTCGTAATCTTCTGAAGTCTCGATACTTAATCATACACGCAAAATTGGTCAATGATCGATGTGCATTGACCATTGATATCAGCCTCCCGATACCGCGGTAAACACCGCCAGTTCGTCTCCTTCGCGGACAGGCTCATTGCCTTTCACATACTCCTGGTTGACCGCGAAGAGCAATGAGCCGCGTTCGCGGCTTGCG
>JAHEEZ010000031.1:9902-21457 GCA_024640445.1 Acidobacteriota bacterium
TCAAGTTTCAGGGATCAGGGATCATGTTATATGGGCCAGGGATCAAGTATCTGCAACAGGAATCAATTGTCAGATACCAGTTTCTTTTTCATCATTGAGACACGGCCTTCGATCCAGTAGCTTGGACTGATCCGTGTAACATGATACTTGATCCTTGATCCCTGACACCTGACCTCAGCCTCCCGATACCGCAGTAAAAACCGCCAGTTCGTCGCCGTCGCGCACCAACTCGTCTCCTTTCACGTATTCCTGATTGACCGCGAAGAGCAACGAGCCGCGTTCGCGGCTCGCGGTGAGTTTCGGATAGCGGTTCAGAATTTCCGTCAGCGCTGCCTCGGCGACGATCCCGTCTTCGAGATCGATCTCCGCCTTCGCCGTTCCCGCTTCGTCCGCGGTGGCCCCGAAGAACAGTACCTTGATGATCATAGTCATTACGGATCGTGTCAGAAGCCCAACCGTGAGGGAGGGCGAAGATCGGTGGATGATTGATGATTGAGAATTGATAGTTGAGAAGAATCGGCCTTTATAAATCCTCACAGAGGCTTACCAGGAGATGCGCTTGGAAAAAGAACTATCAATTATCAATCATCAATCATCCCCTCACCAGTTTGCGCCCTCCCTCACGGTCGGGCTACTGACACGGCTCACCCTCCGCCGCTCACTTCGTTTTTCAGGGTCAGTTTATGGATCTTCCCTGTCCCGCCGATCGGGAGTTCGTCGCGAAACTCCACGTACCGCGGATATTTGTTCGCGGCGAACTGCTCCTTGCACCACGCGATGAACTCTTCTTCAGTAAGCTCGGCGCCTTTGTTCAGAACGACGTACGCCTTAACCTCTTCGCCCATCTTCTCGTCCGGAACGCCGATCACCGCGACGAGTGACACCGCCGGATGGGTCATGATGACCTCCTCAAGCTCGCGCGGATACACGTTGTAGCCGCCCCGGAGGATCATGTCCTTGGTCCGGTCGACGATCTGCACGTAGCCGTCCTCGTCGATGATCCCTATATCGCCCGAATGGAACCAGCCGCTGCGGAACGCCTCCGCCGTGGCCTCAGGCCGCTTGTAGTATCCCTTCATCACGTTTGGGCCGCGAATCACTATCTCGCCCCTGGTTCCCGGCGGAACTTCCTGATCGTTCTCGTCGAAGCACCGCACATCGACTCCCTGGATCGCCTGACCGACCGTGCCGGGTTTCGAAGGCCTGTCAAAATGATTGAACGTTGCGAGCGGCGATGTTTCCGAAAGGCCGTAACCTTCGAGCACCCTGACACCGAACATTTCGCTGAACTCCCGCATCACCTCGACCGGCATCGGTGCTCCGCCGGAAGTAGGGACCTTAAAAAACTCCTTTACCTTTGAGACGTCACGACCCGTGTGCTTCACGTACTGGAGGATCGCCCAGTACATCGTCGGAACGCCGACCCAGAAATTGACGCGTTCCTTTTCCATCGCGTCGAGCGTGGCTTCGGGGTCGAACCTCGGAAGCAGAACGATCCGGTTCCCCGCGAACATGTTGGTGTTCATCTGGACGGTCTGCCCCGTCGTGTGAAAGAGCGGAAGCGTGATCAGGCACGTCATCTGTTCCCCGGTCGTGAAGTCGAGAACGGGCAGATGAATGTTGTAAGTGGTGCTCGCATTTGTATAGATGTTCAGATGCGTCAGCTCCGCTCCCTTTGGCTGGCCGGTAGTGCCCGAGGTATAGAGGATGGCGCAAGTGTCTTCCGGCTTGGTTGCCACCGTATCGTAGGTATCAGGTTTGTCGAAGATCAGCTGGGTAAGCGTCCTGTGTCCTTCGATCGGGCTCGGTGCCATTTTGTCCGCGGTCATCACCACCAGATGCTCGCAGGTTCCCGCCCGGTCGAATCCCTTTTTCGCCATTTCCGCCATCGGAAGTTCCGGAGTCCCTTCAAATACGATCAATGCTTTCGCGTCGGAATCCTCGAGGTGATAGGCGATCTCCCTGGGTTTGAGAAGAACATTCAGCGGCACGACCGCTGCGCCGGCTTTCAGGATGCCGTAATAGACCATCGGAAAATAGGGAAGATTCAGGCAGCTAAGCGCGACCTTGTCGCCATAACCGATTCCCAGTTCGTTAAGCGCGTGAGCGACCCGGTTCGCGTATCCGTTCAACTCGCCGTATGTCATACGGATGTCGTTCCAGACAACGGCTTCCTTCTCGGGCTTCAACCGCGCCTGATGTTCTATCACAGACGCAAGATTCAGGGTATTTGGGTTATCCATGGTGAGACCAGTCTTAAATGTAAGTTTTGATTCGGCTTTTGCGTTCCGAACAGTCTAATGCGTTTCTGCATGAGGATTCAAGAAAAGCGTGTACTCTCTCAAATGGTCATCCCGCCATCGACAACCAGTGTCTGGCCGGTGACGTAGCTGGACGCATCGGACGCGAGAAAGACGGCGGCTCCCTTCAACTCGCCTTCCTCGCCGATCCTCGGTATGGGATTGTTCTCTCGGATCGCATTTTCATAGATGTCTATGACGGGATCCGCAAGTCTGGAGCGGAAGAAGCCCGGCGCGATCGCGTTCACACGGATCCCTTTTCTTCCCCAGCTTGCCGCAAGTTCGCGCGTCAGGCCGATCAGTCCGGCTTTGCTTGCGACGTAGCCTGCATAGAATGGGCCGTTCGCGGAAGATGTAATGCCGGAGATCGAAGTGATGTTGATGATCGATCCGGATTCCCGCTTGAGCATCTCCTTGCCCGCCGCCTGCGCGAACAAAAAACACCCGGTCAGGTTAACATCAAGAACCTTCTGCCATTTTTCGAGCGGCATGTCTTCCGGCATCGCGCCCCACGAAATTCCGGCATTGTTGATCAGAATGTCGACCTTTCCGAACCTCTGGATCGTATGATCGACGACCGCCCGGACATCGCCCGCAACTGAAGTGTCGCAAAGCACCGAATCGACCTCGAAGCCTCTTTCTTCAAATTCCGCGACCGTTTCGTCCAGCCACTCCGCACGCCGCGCGCACAACACCAACGAGGCACCCGCTTCCGCAAGCCCTTCGGCCATCTCCTTCCCGAGGCCGCGCGACCCGCCTGTCACGATCGCCGTTCGGCCCGTAAGATCAAATAACTTGTTCATGTTCATTGTGTAAGCTTAAACCACTATGTGCGCCAAGAAGGAATCAACCGCGAAGAGCGCTGAGAACGCCGAGTTGCATCGATATCAGCACCATCTGACGGTAAAGACCTATTCATACTCTGCGATCTCTGCGCTCTTCGCGGTTAATTCCCCTTTCCCCCGAATTTAGCGCGGATCTTGACCGCTCTTTCAAGTCCATCAACATTCTCGAGGATCTTCCGCCGGAGGTCCGCGTCCATCCCGGGATTGTCCTCCAGGAACTTGTTCACGATCTTCAGCGCTTCTTCGCTCTTCTGCCCGCCTATGAACGAGCCGAGCCAGTTGTTGACGAAGAATATCTTGCGGTCCCTTTTTAGGGCAGGAAGCAGCGCGAGTGCCTTCGCGAGGTAAGGCAAAGTGAGTTCCGTTTGCGAAGGCGAGTTCCACGCGCCCGCCGCCTCTTCGATCCAGCTTTCGGAAATCTCCTTGTTCTCCGTGAAGTCCTTCCAGAACTTCGCCTTGTTCTCTTCGGTCGCGAGTGCGGCCTGTGCAGCGTACGCCCAACGGAGCGCTGCGTCGTCCTTCTCCGTCTTTTCGAGCTCTGCGAGGAACTTTGCGCCGTCCGGGTCTCCGATCTCGATCAGGCGGGTCGCGATGTCAAAAAGGTCTTTGGCGCGGACGGGGAAGGGAGGCTTGTCGATCGGACCGCGGGCATCCTTGCCCGCCTCCCTGTCGCCGCTAAAGCGGCTCGGAATAATATTCCCGTCAGCACCCCGGGTTCCGCCTTCGGCTCCACCCGGGGCTAAAGGCATTGCGCCCCTACGGGGCACGCCCATATCTGAAATCCCGTCGCCTGACTCCTGACTTCCGACTTCTGACTTCTTATCGCATCTGTGCCCGTCGCTACCGCTCCGGGTACTGATTTCTGACTTCTGACTTCTGACTTCTGAGTTCGACAAACTTAAGTTTGTCGTACCATTCCCCCTGTCTCCTGTCTCCTGTCTCCTGTCTCCTTCCCGAAACAGCTCCTTCAACGCCGCCCTCGCCCGTTCCCCCTTTGCCACTCCCAGAAGAGCGCGGTAGTAGGTGATCCTCTGCCCCACCGTCGGACCGTTCAGCATCTTGTCGATCAGCAGCGCCTCCAGCTTCGTAGCGACCTCGTCCTGCTGTTTGTCCGAGAGGTAATACGTGTATGCGTAAGCGGTTCGGCCGAGGATCGAGGAAATGGTCGTATCGTCATCTTCGATGTCGATGTTCGCGATCGCGAGGTTGATGTAGTCCAGAGGCGCAAGCTCGGCGAAGCGCACCGAATCCCAAAGGCTGCCCCACATCTGGGCGCGAAGGAACACGTCCTTCTCGATCCGTATGTTTTCCAGTATGTAATCGCGGCTTTTCTCGTCGAGTAGGAATATTCCGTAGCCGTAGTCCCGGTAGTTGGGGTAAACGAAGACCGGGAGGTCCGGCCTGAAGTCCCGGTTTGAATTCAGGTAAGTCCAGTAGCGTGCGAAACCGCTTTTTTCTGATTTCCCGGCATCGTCGATCGTGTACTCGCTGACCTCTTGTCTACCGTCCGCAAATCTCTGCAGTATCTCGGTCGCAAGGGGCCACTTACCTCCTTCTCCCAAAGCGTCTTCCTCAGTGAGAGAGTAGATCAGCGCGTTATCGTGAGGCTGGCCTGCCTTGGCGTAAACCCGCAACTCGTCCGTCTCCAGCCTGACAATGGGAAGACTCCTCTTCTTCACCCAGGCGTTCGCCCAGGCCTTGAGGTCCTTCCCGCTCGCCTTCTCGAATGAGCTGACAAGGTCCGACCACGTCGCGTTTGAGTACTCGTTGTTCTTCAGAAAACTCCTGACCGCCTGCCGGAACTTGTCCTCACCCATAAAGAACTCAGCCTGGCGCAGGAAAGAAGGCGCCTTCTGGTAGACGATGTTCCCGTAGGCGGACTTTGCGCCGCTCAGGTTCGGGATGTCCTGGTATATCGGAACGGTACCCTTCGTAACGTCGGTCGAATACGCGGCGGGTTTCACCCGCTGATAGAACACTTTCCACGCGTCGTATTCGGGCATTATCTTTTCCATAGCCTTGTAAGCCATGAAGGTTGCGAATCCTTCCTTCAGCCAGAGGTCGTCGAACCACTTCATCGTTACCGTGTCGCCGAACCACTGATGCGCGGCTTCGTGAAAGATGACCGAAGCTCGGGAGATGTAATTATTCGCGGTCGGCTCGGTCGGAAAGATGACCGAGGTCTCACGCAGGAATGTCGCCCCCGAGTGCTCCATCCCTCCGAACGGGAACTCCGGGATCAGGACCACATCGTATTTCGGGAACGGGAACGGGTAGCCGAAGTAGTCCGAGAGGTAGTTGAGCGCTTCTCGGTTGAGGCGTATGGTCTCCGCGCTGTGCTGCTTGAACTTCTCCGCCTGTGATTTGCGGACGAAGATGCGGAGGGGCGAAGGACTGAGGGCGTCCGAGAATCCTTCAGCTCTCGGACCGCTCATCCCTGACTCCTGACTACTGAATTCTGACTGCTTATCGGTTTTGTGCCCGTCGCTACCGCTCCGGGTACCGATTCTGTCGCCGCTACGCGGCTCGGGGGTCAAATTCGGCCCTCCACCCGGGGTTACAGACATTGCGCCCCTACGGGGCACACCCATATCCCATCTCCCGTCAGCAGTCTCTCGTTCCCTGTCTTCGGTCTCCTGTCTCCCGTCGGCAGTCTCTCGTTCCCTGTCTTTGGTCTCCTGTCTCCCGTCTCCTGTCTCCTGCTCCCGGTCTCCTTTCTCTTCAAACACCTCGAACGGCCCCGCCGCGAATGCGAAAACGTAGGTGCTGATGGGCTTGGTTTCTTTAGCGGTCAATTGACATGTGTCGGGCAGTTTCGGCGGCTGACTTGGAAGAAGACAAAGCGGATTCAATTCCAACTCCCCATTTGTGACCAACTTCCATTCCTTCGGAAGCCTAAACTTCAGGCTGAACCTCGCCTTCAGGTCCGGCTGGTCGAAGACCGGAAACGCCGTGCTCGCGTCCGAAGGGACGAACAGCGAGTAGATGTATTCCGACCCGTCTTCCTTGTCGACGTACCGGGTGATCGCACTGCCGGAAGTGAGGATGGGCGATTCGAAATCAAGTTCGATCCGGTTCTTCCCTTCCACGATCCCTTTGCGGAAGACGAGATGCTCATTCACTTCCTCGTACTCCGCCTCTTTGCCGTTGATCTTTACGTTGAAAATCTTCGATAGCTTTTCGTGTCCGGAGATTTGGCGCCAATCGAGAATGATAGGAAGTGATGAGTAACTAGTGATGGGTGATGAGGAGTCAGCATTTGGACCGAAAGGCGACAAACTGAAGTTCGTCGCACGCTCTGATCCGTCTCCTGTCTCCTGTCTCGCGCCTACTTCCCTGACTCCTGACTTCTGACTCCTGACCTCTACCTCTATCGCTATCTTCCCCTTCAGCGACGGCGCCATCTTCTCGAGCGTCAGTTCGAGCTCATACCGAACGTTCGAATAATGCGCCGCGCGCCACTGCGCAAGCTCAAGCGGGACGCCGGGCTCGATCGGAGGAGTTTGGGCGGAAGCGATCATGGCGAAGAACGACAAGGCAATAGCGAACAGGAAGATCTTCATATCTTACTCGGATGATGGAAGAACGCGCTCAGAGTACAAGCTTTAGCTTGAGTAATACTACAGGAAGACAAGCTGAAGCTTGTACTCTGAACGTGTTTCCCCGCGGACTTGGGGACGAGCTGAAGCTTGTACTCTGAACGTGTCATCCCAGCTTGCGATACCTGATCATTGATCCCTGACCAATGAAAAAGGGCTCTCCAGAATAAAGGAGATGCCCTCAAAAGAACTCCGGGTACGTTCGCTGCGCTCATCGGCAGCGCAAAGCGCCGCTCTAAACGGTGAGTGTTGAGAGAGGGCCGCTCATGGCAGCCGGGACGCCTGCGTTCCATTCACGATTTACGATTTACGACCGAAAACGCACTGTCTACAGATTGAAATTGAAGCTCACGAACCCGGTGGCCTTGACCGGCTGGCCGTCCCGTGTGAACGGCTTAAACTTCCATTTCCGGATCGCGTCGCTCGCCGCCTGGGATAACATCGGAGGCCCGTCGGCATCAGCCACCCGGGCAACGGTACCGTCCTCATCGACCAGAACCTTCACGATCACAACGCCCGTAAGCCTCATCGAACGCGCCTGGCGCGGATAGACGGGATTCACCCGGCGCGTTGCGTATCCGACCAGCGAGCCTAAGGTGAGAGGTCCGTCTTCCGAGACATTGGGACCCGAGGCATCTGCTACATCATCCCCATTCAATGTGCTTTTCACATTCGGCTGATCCGAATTGTCAGCATTCTCGGAAGAAGCGGGACGCTCGGCAGATTTGATCACCCTGACCGGACGGTCCGTCGCCAAACTCGCGTCTGAATCCGGCTTTTTCTCAGGCTGAGCCTGCTTCGCGACAACCTCCTTCTTTGGCTGCGGTTCCAGCGGTTTCGGCTCCGGTTTCTTTTCCGGCACGACCGGTTTGAACGTTACAGACTCTTTGGGAGTCTCGCTCTTTGCTGCGGTATCAACGGAGGGTTTGTCGTTGGAAATGCGCGACGCGCCCACTTCGGCCTCTTTCGCCTCATTCGGTTCGGGAGCCGCAGGGGTAACGGCGCTGAGTATCACGCTGCGTGAACCCATCATTTGTTCCCTCGCATCAACAACCGTATCTTTCCACTGTTTCGCGTCATACGCGTCGCGGGCAAGGCTTCCGCGCACGCTTGAAGATTCTTCCAGCAGCGCCGCCGCGTTCGACCTGAGCTCTGTATCCGCGGTCATCACCTTCGACTGGTCGATCACCATCTCAAGCGTCGTCCTCATACCCTCGATATCAGCGATCGCGACTGTCGGAAGGTTCCTGTCATTTACGCTGAGTCCCAGCGATTTGTACCGCTCCGTCTGTTCCCGTGCGCCGCTTACGACCTGGCCTGCAACCGCAAGATAGTCCATAGCGGACCCGGGTTCATTTGAAGGCTTCGTTTCCTTGAGAAGTTTCTGGGCTTCAGGGTAATCACCCTGCTCCAGAAATGTGTGCATCAATAGCACGTTGACCACACGCAGCACGGCATTGTCACTGCTTTCCTTCTTGATACTCGTCAGCTCGTATTCGGCGGCGGGAAAGTTCTTTACCGCGAGCATCGCCTTCGCCTTCGATATGCGGTCGCGCATTATCTCAGCGGATGTAGGCGCGCGCTCAAGTGCCGCCTGGACCGTTGGAACATCGGTCGAAGAGTTTTCCTGAGCTATCGCTGTAATGGAAAAAGCTGATGTGAAAAGTAGAAAAAATGCCGGGAAAGCGATTTTTGGGGACATTATCCGTTTCTCCTGCTAGTTGCTCCGAGATTCTTATCGATCTGACGTATCTTCAGGACTACGCGTCAAAACGTGATTCCCTTCAGGTTACAAAAATCCTCCCTATTATGATTGCCGCCCTGCTGCCAGGCAAGCGAAGGATCAAGAAAACTTATCGTTCCTATCAGATCTGCTTAATTGTTCAGACTGTCGATGATTTTGTTGCGGAGAGCGATCGCATCTTTTTTTATAGCGTCTTCGTTGAGCGTAAGCAAACGCCGACCGCGCATAACGAGCCTGCCGTTGATGATGACGGTATCCACGTCGGACGCCTTCGTCGCGTAAACGAGATTCGAGTAGATGTTGTAGAGCGGCGTCTGGTGCAGGCTGTCCAGCGACACTATTACAACGTCCGCCATCTTGCCGACTTCGAGCGAACCCGTGATTTCCTCAATGTGAAGCGCCCTTGCTCCGCCGATGGTCGCCATCGCAAAAGCCTCTTCCGCCGAAACGACCTTCGGGTCCTTTGCGTAGATCTTGTGCAGTTTCGCCGCGGTGTCCATTTCTTCCCAAAGATCCAGATCGTTATTCGAGGCGGCTCCGTCTGTGCCCAAACCAACCCGCAAACCCATCTTCAGCATTTCAGGGATCGGCGCGACGCCCGCCGCGAGTTTCATATTCGACTGAGGATTGTGCGCGATCCCGACGCCCTTATCCTTTAAGACATTGATCTCGGCGCTGTTTACCCAAATCACATGCGCCGCTATTGTCTTTCCATCGAGGAGGCCGATCTTCCGGACATACTCGACCGGCGTCATATCCTTGTTCTCCCTCACGAAATCGACCTCTGACTGAGCTTCTGCAAGATGAATCACCAGTGGTACGCCAAGCCGGTTCGCGAGAGCGCGGGTCATTTTGAGGTGTTCCTCGGAAACGGTGTACGGAGCGTGCGGAGCGATCGCGGGAACTATCAGCGGATTTCCCTTCCATTTCTTCGCAAAAGCCTCCGCGTACACCATCGCGTCGTCGAACGTCTTGTTGTCCGGAGCGGGAAAATCTATCAGCGTTTCACCCAGAACGCCGCGGACTCCCGCCTTTTCGGTCTCCTGCGCAATTACGTCCTCGAAGTAATACATGTCGCAGAACGTCGTCGTTCCGCCGGCGATCATCTCTGCCAGTCCTAACCTCGTGCCGACACGAACCAGATTCTCGTTGACGTTTTTCGCCTCCGCGGGAAAGATGTACTTCGTCAGCCACTCATTCAGGTCGAGATCGTCAGCGATCCCCCGGAAAAGCGACATCGGAACGTGAGTATGAGTGTTGATCAGTCCGGGAATGACCGCTTTGCCGTTCGCCGAGATCGTTTGGGTCGACTTGAAACGTTTCGCGATATCAGCCGATTCGCCGACCGCGACGATCTTCCCGCCTTCAATTGCCAGCGCACCGTTGTCGATAACCCTGCGCGATCCGTCCATCGTGACAACGGTCCCGCCCAGGATAAGCAGGTCAACGTTTTGCTTTTGCGAATATGCAGTCTGGAAAAGTAAGGTGAGCGCGAATAGCGCGATAATGATCCTTGAGGTCTTCATATCAGGTTGCGGCATCTGCCGGGTCTTCGAAAAAGTTATTCGAGGAATGAACCATCGAACGCGTTGGGCAGGATCTCGCTCATCATCACGGTCCGCGATTTGCCCTGCAGGTTCGCCATCGTCACGGGAATGTCGCCGCAGAACTCCCAGATCACTTGTCGGCAGGCGCCGCACGGCGGAGTCAGCCGGTCAGTATCGGCTATGACCGCGAGAGCTGAAAACTCATTTGCACCCTCAGAGAGCGCTTTGAAGATTGCCACACGCTCAGCGCACATCGTCAGGCCAAAGCTCGCGTTCTCGACATTGCAGCCTCTGAACACCGTGCCTGAAACTGATTCAAGCGCCGCGCCGACCCTGAACTTCGAGTACGGCGCTATGGCATTCTCGCGGGCCTCAGCGGCGGCTTTGATGAGTTGTTCTTCAGGTAATGGCATAAAAAGAACGCACGCGTCCCGCGTGCACCGAGCGAAGCACGAAAATAGGTTCGGGCAGGGACATTCGTTCCGCGCAATGGGCAGGCACAGGTCCTGCCCCTACATTCCGTCCGCCTCTTCTCTCAGCTTCTCTCTGATCATCCCGCATAGGAGCTCGATCGTTACGCCCATGTGCGTACCTTCGGGAATAATGATGTCTGCCTGACGTTTGGAGGGCTCGACGAATTCGTAGTGCATCGGCCGGATCGTTTTCTCATATTGCTCCAGCGTCTGCGGCAGTGTCCGCCCCCTTTCATCCATATCGCGTCTGATGCGGCGCACCAGCCGAATGTCATCCGGGGTATCGACAAAGACCTTCAGCGAGAGGAATTCAAGGATCCGCGATTCGCTGAACAACAGTATCCCCTCGACGATGGTTACACTCCTCGGCTCAAGACTTTGAGATTCTCTCTGGCGGGTGTGCGTCTTGAAATCATAAACAGGGATCTCGACCGGATACCCGTCCCTCAGGCGCTTCAGATGATTGATAAGAAGGTCGCTGTCAACAGCGTCGGGGTGGTCAAAATTGGCCTGCCGCCTTTCGTCCAGCGGCATATCTGCAAGATTCCTGTAATAAGAATCCTGCTCGATGAGATTGACGTTGCTCTCACCGACCGAGTCCACGATCTTCCGTGCGATCGTGGTCTTTCCCGAACCCGTGCCTCCGCAAATTCCTATTATCATTTCAAATTACGAAGTCTCAGCCGGCAGACTTCAATCAATGCGCCTGATGACCCTGCGCAGCAATTCCTGGAATATCTCCGCCACGCGCTCTCCGGTCTCCATCACTTCTGCGTGGTCGATCTCTTCGTCCGTAATCCCAGCCGCAAGGTTGGTGATGCAGGAGATACCCAATACGCGCATTCCCTGGTGGCGGGCGGTGATGGCTTCCGGCACGGTGCTCATCCCGACAGCCGTAGCGCCGAACTGACGGTACATTCTGATCTCGGCGGGTGTTTCGTAGTTCGGACCCGCAAGCGCGCAGTAAACGCCCCTCCTGAGGAACGGTATCACTCTCTTCTCGAGCCCTTTTTCAAATCTTTCTTCGGCGATCGCTTTTGCTTCTTC
>JAHEEZ010000220.1 GCA_024640445.1 Acidobacteriota bacterium
TAACTATTCACTATTCACTATTCACGATTCACGATCTACCGGCACGCTCCCTCACGGTCGCGTTTCTGCCTTCTCCATTCACTATTCACTATTCACTATTCACGATTCACCATTCACGATCCCCCGCGCACGCTCCCTCACGGTCGCGTTTCCGCCATTCACGATTCACCATTCACTATTCACCATTCTCCATTCACGATTCACGATCCACGATCCCGCGATCCACGATCCCGCGGTCCGCGATCCAAGAGGTGCCCGCAAAGCCGCAAAGGAAGAGGGGTCAGCAATCAGAGATGACAGGTGGGGACAGGTACGGCCGCCTTCGTCATGTATCCGGTCCGAAAGGCCCTTGTAATTCCCATCTATTTGCTGAAAAATACACGCATTTCCGCCTTTAGTAGTTCCAAACGAATTGCCGGGGCCGCAGTTCGTCCTTTGCCCCGGGTTTTCTACGTGCTTGTTCCCTGCTAACATCGTTCTTCGGCAGCGCACGGTAATGTATATGAAGAAATCATCCCAGAATTACAATTCGAAGCGGATCTCCACGTTGATCTTTTCCGTTTCTGTCATATCCGTGGCAGTGACGGTAGCTGCTTTTTCGATACTCAACACTGGTCGTGTATCGGCGCAGACGATCTTTCCGGGCATCGGGGCGACTTCCTTCCCTGGGGAAAACACCGGACCAATTCCGGACGCAGGAGCCGGCTGCGGGAATCCGGCGGCCACTTCGAGAGACGTAGTTTTCAGCGTCTCGGGGCTTCCCGGACGTTTGTCGACAGTAGAGGTCAAGGCGAACATATTGCATACATGGATTGGTGACCTAACTGCAACATTGATAGCGCCCGGCGGAGAGCAGCATATCTTGTTTTCCAACACTGGAGGCGTACCTTCATTCATTTGCGGTGACGGTTCTGATCTGATAGGAAACTACACTTTCAAAGATACCGCCTCAGGAACCAACTGGTGGACCGCCGCTTTTGACAACGTAAATTCGATCCCGACCGGTGAATACAGAACCACGGAGGCCGGTCCAATGGCTTCTGCGGAAACGTCTCCGGTAACCGAACTCTCGGCCGCTTTTCAGGGAATCAATTCACCAAACGGGATCTGGACGCTTCGGGTCAATGACGCGAACGGAGGCGATACCGGATCGGTCGAATCTGCTCAGTTGACTCTGACCACTACGATCCAGCCGAGCTCCCCAATCCTCGATTTTGACGGCGACTCCAAGACCGACGTTTCGGTATTCAGGCCGAACCCAACTACCTTCGCGGACAATGTAGGACCATCGGGCTCTTCTTCACAGTGGTGGATATTCAACAGTGCGACCGAGACTCCTCTTGGGATCACATTCGGCTCGAACACCGACGTACCCGTTCCTGCGGACTACACCGGCGACGGTAAGACAGACGTGGCCTTCTTCAGACCGTCCACTTCCGAATGGTACGTCCTCAGGAGCGAAGATATGACCTTTTTCGCTTTTCCGTTCGGAGCGGCAAACGACGTACCTGTTTCAGGCGATTTCGACGGCGACGGAGTTTCTGACCCTGCTGTTTACAGGCCGTCGCAGGGAACCTGGTTCATATTCAGATCCAGTGATTCTGGTGTCTCTGCGGTTCCATTCGGTATCGCCGAAGACAAGCCTACGATCGCCGACTTCGACGGTGACGGCAGAGACGACATCGCGGTTTACAGGCCTTCAGCCCAGCAATGGTGGCAACTGAGAAGCACTCTTGGGGTGATCGGCTACCAGTTCGGGTCGCCCGAGGACAAGACCGTGGTCGGAGATTACACAGGAGACGGGCTTGCGGATGTGGCATTCTACAGGCCTTCAACATCGGAATGGTTCGTTATCCGCAGCGAGGATGCGTCATTTTTCGCTTTCCCATGGGGATCGCCGGGCGACCTGCCTGTTCCGGGAGATTACGACGGGGACTCTGTCGCGGATGCCGCGGTCTGGCGCGCGTCGGACTCTACCTGGTACATCGACGGGTCTACATCTGGCTTCGAAGCCGTACTGTTTGGATTGATGACTGACAGGCCGTTGCCGAATTATGTTGTAATGCCGCAGCCGTAGAAGGCCTTCAGTTGATTGCGGTACTAGAAGGGACGGCCAAGGCCGTCCCTTTCCTTTGTAAGGTTCAACTCACTTCCCTGGCCAGAGCGCGCCACTGATCGCAACTAAGATCCTCGGCTCGCGCGTTCGGCTCGATCCCGCATGCGCCGATCAGCGCTTCAGCCCCTCCGGCTGATTCGATCAACCGAGCCGTCCTGCCGGTCGCCGAACGCAAATTATTGCGGAGTGTTTTTCTCTTTTGCCGAAAACCGGCGCTCGCCAACTCCACGAGAAGTTCGTCAAATCCCGCTGGCTGCGAAGACTTCGGGGTAAGACTTACAACCGCGCTCTCCACCTTGGGCACGGGACGGAACGCGCCGGCAGGTACGTCGAAGAGGACCTCTGAATCGAAGCCGTGTTCGACAAGGACGGTCAAAAAGCCCCTATCGCTGGTTCCGGGTTGGGCCGCGAGCCGCAGAGCCACTTCTTTCTGAAGCATCACGACAATTCTTGAAAACAAATGTCTGTGATCGAACAGCTTTCGAAGGATCGCAGTGGAGATGTAATACGGAAGATTCGCCGCCACTTTAATGCTGCCGGGCACGACCTGGTCTCCGAGCACCTCGGTCGGAAGGATGTCCAGAAAATCCGCCTCGATTATTTCGACACTTGGAAGGTCTCTGAACTGGTCGCGCAGAACCGATACAAGATCACGGTCTATTTCGACAGCGACCACACGGCCTGCGCGCTCAGCCAGCAGCCCGGTAAGTGCACCGCGGCCGGGACCTATCTCAAGTACGGTATCTTCGCCTAAGATCCCCAGGGCAGAGACGATCTTTTGTGAGTATGAAGGGTCAGCCAGGAAATTCTGGCCCAGAGACTTCTTCGCGTACGGCCTTCGGTATTGGCCATCGTGATGATGTTTTTGATTACCCATAAAGGGCGAAGATACTACGTTGCGGGGTATCCGGTGACAAGAATGTCCGGACCGCTTTCAGATACTGAAACGTCTTTGAGTTTCACCGAAGCTGCGATCGACTCGGCGCCCTTGCCACCGATAGAGCTTCTCGACGAAACGCCGCCGATGACTACAGGCGCGATGAAGAATGTGAACTTGTCGATCAGTCGGGCGTCAAGGAACGATCCGGCCACCGCCGCGCCACCCTCGACGAGCACGCTCGTCAACTGCCTTTCCCGAAGAGCATCCAGAACGCTCGCAAGATCTCTGGGTCCGCCCTCAACCCTTACGACCTCGACACCAACATCTTCAAATAGAGAGATCCTCTTGGCATCGCTGCTCGCTGTGAATATGATCGTTGGCTCCGATCTCCCGGAGGTCACTATTTGCGCCCATGGATCTGTTCTAAGACCGGTATCGAGAATAACCCGAACCAAGGGCCTTCCACGTTCATTCCCCGAACGATCGGTCAGCGAAGGATCATCCGCCATCACCGTCCCGGCTCCGACAAGGATAACGTCGTATTCGTGGCGAAGAGCCCGGCCTGCTGCCCTCGACGTCTCGGAAGTGATCCATTTTGAATCGCCCGAAGCGGTCGCGATCTTCCCGTCCAGTGAAATCGCGGACTTCAGATGGACGAAGGGCCTTCTATTGCGGTGCCAGCAGAAGAACTTTTCATTCAGCCTTTCGGCTTCGTCCTGTAGCAGCCCTGTAACGACCTCGATCCCCTCTTCGCGGAGCCTCTCGAATCCCTTTCCGGACACCAGAGGGTTGGGGTCTTCGATCGGGCATACAACCCGCCTGACACCGGCGTTTATCAGCGCTTCCGTGCAAGGCGGCGTCCTGCCATGGTGCGTATGCGGCTCAAGCGACACGTAGGCGGTGCCCCCACGGGCGCGTTCTCCCGCTTGAGCAAGGGCTATGATCTCGGCGTGGGTCACCTCGCTATAAATGTAAGTTCCCTCGCCAACCACCTCTTCCGATTCGGAAAGGATCACGCAACCGACAAGAGGGCTGGGCGATACCCGACCAACACCCTTCATCGCGAGCGTCAATGCGCGCGCGGTCATTTCCAGATCAGTATTTGAGATTTCTTGCTTCAAAAGAGACCGTGCCGGGGTTCCCGGCTCAACTGAATAGTCCGTTGACGTAGTTCTCAGCGTCAAAGACCATTAGATCATCGGCTTTCTCGCCGATCCCGACGTATCGGATCGGAAGGTCAAGCTCTTTGGAGATCGCCACCGCGATACCGCCTTTGGCCGTACCGTCAAGCTTGGTGAGCGCAATTCCTGTGACATCGGCAACCTTCATGAATTGTCTCGCCTGTTCAAGCCCGTTCTGTCCCGTAACAGCGTCAATGACAAGAAGGGTCTCGTGCGGGGCGCCTTCGACCTCACGGCCGGCAATCCTTTTCATTTTTTCGAGTTCGGCCATCAGGTTGGACTTGTTGTGCAGCCGTCCCGCCGTATCGACGATGAGTACGTCGGCGCCGCGAGCTGCGGCCGATTTCAAAGCGTCAAATAGTACGGCCGCCGGATCTGTGCCCTGCTTTTGCTGAATGAGGGTAACACCTGCCCTTTCCGACCATATCTCAAGCTGCTCAGAAGCCGCCGCCCGGAAAGTGTCAGCGGCACAGATCATCACTTCGTTCCCTTCTGCCTTGATCCGCTGCGCCAGCTTTCCGATCGTTGTCGTCTTCCCTACGCCGTTCACCCCGACGACCATCAAAACATAGGGCTTCACATCCGGCGCAACCTGAGTCTCCGCCTGAACACCCTTCGTGCCCGCGCCTTCAAGTATCTCAAGCAGCCTGCTTCGGATCGCGCCTTTCAGGGCGTCCAGGTCCCGTATCTCCTGTCGGCTGACTCCCTTTCTGACCGACTCTATGATCTCGAAAGTGGTTGCGACGCCGATGTCCGTGGAGATCAGCATTTCCTCCAGCTCTTCCAAAAATGCGTCATCGATCTTTTTACGGTTTTCAAAAACGGAGTCCAAACGGCTGTTCAGCGAATCCCTGGTTTTCGCGATGGCCTTGTTAAATCGTACTCCGAACTCTTTTTCAACTTCCTCTTCCTGTTTCTTGAGCTCCTCAATAGACTTGTCGAGCCCGAGTACCGAGGTTGAAAACTTATCTTCGTCTTTCCTTCTTCGCCAGAATGCCATAGTAAACCCGCCCCGATTCCCGCTTCAACGGCCTTAAGGCCCCGCTGGGAACATTCAGGGCAAAGTTTAGATTATAGGCAAGTATGCAGACCCAAACAAACATGCTTTCCCGAAAGAAAAACCCGCCGTCCCATTGAGGAACGGCGGGAGCATCGGACCGTTGTCTTTGTCTCAACCCTTGTAAAGAGCCAGCTTTTCAGAGTTCTTGTAAAGCGCGAAGCCAAGGACGACCGCGAGAACTATCGAAAAATAGAACGTCGCAATGCTTCCAAAGAATTTCGCGGGCAAATTACCAAACATAGGAAGGTCAAAGGGCATAAAGACTATTCCCAATAACGCGCCTATCACCGCTGACATTAAGGAGATCACCAAGACCATTACCAGGATCTTTGCGTAATCGAGTCCCAGATGCCTGATCGTATCAAGACCTACAAGGGGATTGAGTGTCGCCTTGAATGAGCGCGTATAACCTGCCACCGCGCAGGCGGCCGGGAAGTAAAAGATCCCCCACAGGAGCGCGGCGCCGGCGGCAATAAGAAATACCCCCGCAAACTTCAGCAGATTGGCGACCATCGCCGCGGTATTCGCGTCCCTGGTCTCAGGCGAAGGACCGACTACTGACTCAAGCTGCTGCTTCCGGTAATTTCCGGCGAGATCATTCAGCCTCTGGAATTCCTTCTCTTCTTCTATAGACCGCCTTTGCATCTCCGTCAGCCCATCTTCACCGATATTCGTA
>JAHEEZ010000221.1 GCA_024640445.1 Acidobacteriota bacterium
TCGGTTACGTGATCCTCGATATCGATTCGGAACTTTCAAGAAAGGCATCCCAGATCCTCAAGAAGATAGAAGGCACGATAAAGATCCGGATCGTATATTGAATGGCAGGATCGATCAGCTCCCCGAAGAAAGCCTTTCCCCGATAAGTTTGTAAACGTGGAAATTGTAGACCAGGCCGATGTGGGTGCCTGTGACCTCGTAGTTGTTCTCGTCGAAACGTGAAACACAGCTTTGCCAGTCAACGATCCCGTCAGACTTTGTATAGATCGCGGTCTGCTTCACATCCCTCGGCATCCCGTTATGAAGCGACGTGACCGCAAGGCAGTCGCAATGGCCCGTGTAACAGTGTGGGTATTCGGATTTGTCGTTCTTGTTGAAGATTCTCCGGCGGATCTTTTCCGAGAGTTCGACGACGCCCGGATGCGAACGCACCCCGCGGAAAGGCGACGCTAGCGTGATGACCGATTCGATCAAAACCCGCTTTTGTACGACCGCCGACCGTGAAAGCACGCCTCCGAGGCTGTGGCCGATGAGATGCACCGGCCGGCCCGTCTCTTCCGAAGCGCGGTCGATCGTTTCCATCAGTTTGTCGGCAAGGGTGTTCAAGCAGTCCGCATTCCAGCCTATGTTCGACAGGTAAGGCGTGTAGCCGATCCTTTTCAGCCACAGATAAAGCTCGTACAGATAAACATCGGAACCCAGAAATCCCGGTACCACGATCACCGCCGAGCCGTCGCCTTTCGGAACTCCAAATCCGTAATAGACCGGCGAAAGATGCAGCAGCGTCCAATCCACGCCTACCAGCGATTCGAACCAGATCGGCAGTGTGTGTGTGCGGATCTCCTTATCAAAACCGGTGATCGCCTCGATCTCGCCCTCGATCAGATCGATCTGGTTGTTGAAGATGGACTCAGGGATATTGAATTGAAGGTCGCGTTCTGTCATTCGTTTCGGTCTTACACGGTTCCCTCGGCTCTTGCCGTCTCAGGCATTTGCGGACTCAGCCCTCTCTCCGAGTTCCCCGCAAAAGGCAAGCATTTCTTCAAAGACTCCGTCCATCAGTTCCTTGAACTTCTCGACGTCTTTCATCGCCCCTGCGTCGGACGAGAGTCCGAAGTACAGATTCTGATTATAACTGAAGATCGCGCAGCCGAGGCCCAAACCGTAACCGACCGGGACATACGGATAATGCGCGAGCATCTTTCGCCCGGCGAGATAAAGCGGTATCTGGGGGCCGGGAACATTCGTCGCGACCATATTGAATGGCGGTATTGGAGTGTCTGCGATCGTGCCGATCACGGACTGCATCGGCGCGGGAAGAAGCGAATAGACCGCGCCAATCGTCAGAAGCCCTTCCGCAAGCCGTGTTTCCTTCATCAGCCCGGTCTTCTTGTTAACGTACGCGAAGCGTTTGGCAAGATCTTCTATATCAAGAGGTATTTCGACAGGCAGTATGGAGATTAGATTCCCTAGCGACCCCCTCTGCTCTTTCTGTCGAAGGCTTACAGGCATCATGAACCTCACCTTTCGGTCTACGGTTTCCGCTCCTGCCTGTTTGGCGTAGCGCGCGACAGTTTCGCTCAGAACCGTCAGCACCACGTCGTTGACTGTGCCGTTAAGGGCGTTCTTGATCTTCCTCGCATCGGTGAACGAATACTCGCTCCAGGCAAGCCGGCGCTCGCCGCTGCACTCTCCATTGAAAGGAAGCAGATCAACCGGCGCGGCTACCGAGGGAAAGACGTCGGCGATCAGAGGCAGTTTTTCGGCGGTCTGCGGATTGGCCAGGCTGGAAGCGAGATACATCATTCCCGCCTGCATTTCGAGAAAACGGTTCATTCCCTCCTCGATACTGCCGAGTATCGAGTCGAAAAGCTGGCGCGTCGGATCGGTCTCCCGCGGTTCCGGTTTGAACTCTTCCACCTCGGGAAGCGGAGGCGGGTCGGGCGAAATGTCGAAAAGTATCTTGATCAGATCTACGCCCGATATCCCGTCGACCATGCAGTGATGGACCTTCGCGATCAACGCCGAATGGTCGCCCTTCATATCATTGATTAGATAGAGCTCCCATAACGGCTTCTCGCGGTCCATCAGGTCCGTCATCTTTTCGCCGGCGACCGCGGCGAGACCGTTGAGATCGAGCTTCTTTTTGCTCTTGATCTCGAAAATGTGGTTATCAATATCGAAGTTCTCGTCGAATTCCCAGGTAGGATGGCTGATTCCAAAAGGGTCGGGAACGACTTTTTGAGTGTAGCGTGGGATCAGGTGGAGGCGCTCGGCGACATGCTTTTTCAGCGTCTTCAGCGGGACCTTTCCTTCAAAAACGCTGGTGCTGCCAATATGAAGCGGACATTCCTTCTTTTCGAGATAAAGGAACGTCGCGTCAAATGACGTCATCCTGCGATTTAGTTTCGGCCTCTCCATTTGTTGCTAACCGCAGAGTCGCAAAGTCGCGGAGGTCTTTAGGGAGTCTAGATGGTATTGCGCCCAACTGATCCAAGAGCAGAATTCTTTCACTCTGCGCCTTTGCGCCTCCGCGGTTGATCTCTCTTTTTTATTCATTAAATCCCGTCACGTCATACGACATGATTATAAGGTCGTGCGTCCGGTCGTTTCTGTCGATAACGCAGTCGGCGAGCAGTGCTTCCATCTTGAAACCGAGTTTCTCGAATACCTGGATCGCACCTTTCTGCTCCGATGCCATTCTCGCCATCACCTTCTTTAGCCCAAGCTCTTCGGCGCGGGCGAACAATTCGCCGGCAAGTATGTGCCCGAGCCCCTTGCCCCGGGCCTCCGGCGCCAGAAGGAGAATCATTCCCCCGAGATGCCGCGTCCATTCCTGCTCTTCGTGTATGAGGCTTCCATGGCCTACCAGCTTTCCGTCGCTTTCTACCAATATCGTGTGGATGTAGTTCTTTCGAAGCCTCCGGATCCAGTCCTCGACCGTGTCTTCCTTCGTAATGTCGACCGCCAGGAACAAAAGGTCGTATTCCGGAAGCGAACGCGCGAATTCGAGCATCGCTTCCTTGTCATCGGCCGTCATCAGGCGGAGAGTCAGCTCTTCGCCGCCAACCTTTGTCTTCCAGGGATACGTCCTTTTTGATTTTGTCTGTTTCGCCATTTCGTGTCCTCAAACGTAGTCAAAGACTACCATATTCCAACGCCTGTGACATCGCTCCATGGGTTCCGGCCCGGCGCGTCTGGAGCGCAAAAATGGGGCGCCGCCGATCTTAGCCGACGCGCGCCCCTCTCCCCTTGCCCGTTAAAAAGACTGGCCGCAATCTATTCTTTCTTTCCGCGGTCCTGCGCTCCGAGCAGCGGCATCTGCATCGCCATATCGAGCCAGCGTTTCTGGATCTCCACATAGCTGCTCATAGTCGCCTGCGCAAAATCCGCAAACGCCGCAGCCGGTGTGTTGTCGTCAAGCTTGAATCCCTGTTTCACGGCTTTCATCATTTCCGCATTCTGCTTCGCAGCAAAATCCAGCCACGACATCCTTAGCTTTACGAAAGTATCCAGGCCGGCCTTGACCGACTGCTGAACACCGCCGACAACATCGGGGTTCGAGAGGTCCGCTCCCGAACGCACCGACGATATCAGTTCTTCCCCTTGCTCGATCGCAATTTCTGACCAATGCTTTTGTGCCTGAACAAATCCTTCGACGCCCTGTTTCGCCCAGTCGGCGAGGGCTTCGGAAGGCGCGTTCTCAGCCATTCCGGCAACTTCGGACACGGTCTTGAAAACCAGTTCGTATTGCCTGGTCGTCATTTCAAGCCACATCTTCTGCGCTTCTACAAGCTGATCCACCACTGTTCTTGCCCAATCGGCCGCCACCTTCTCCGCTCCCGCAGCGGACTTAGTCGCTTTCGGAGCCGTTTTTGGAGCCCCGTCCTGTTCTCTGCCCGCCGATCTTGGCGCTGATCTAGGCGCCGCCTTTTTCGGTGCCGCCTTCTTTGCCGCCGGTTTCTTTGGTGCGGCCTTTTTCGCCGTGGTCTTGCCTTTTGCCTTCTTTGCTTCAGCCATTCCTATTTACCCCTCTGCGTTCTCACGCGGCGCCCAATTACTTGGCTGCAGCTTTCGTCTTCGGCGTGACGGTCTCGAAGGTCTTCTCAACGCTGTCGATAATGCCTTTGCCGAATTCGGTCACTTTGTCCTGGTACGGTAATTCCACCTTGGACGCGGTTTCGATCATATGCTCGCCCGTCGCTGCGAAAAGCTTGATCCAATCCTGTCGGATCTTCGAAGCCGTGTCCCAGTAGTTCTTCGCGACCTTAAGACCTTCCGCGTTCGTGTCGTATCCGAGCTTGTAAAGTCCCTGAACGTAGCCCTCAGCCAACTCAGCTGTCTGGACCGCGCCGTTCAGAGCCAGCTTCGCGCTGTTCTGTGTAAGCTCAACCGCCTTTTCCATCGTATCGTTCGCCACTTTCGTCGTCTTTGCCATTGCCTTAAATTCTCCCTAAATGTTTTACGAGTGCCAATTCGTTTCGTCGAAGCCCGTTTGATATCTTGCCCGACGAACCAAATATATGGGAGCACATCGGCATTGTCAAGCGATTTTCTCGCATTTGCGAGATATATTTTCGGAGATACCCATAACTTACTCATTTGTCATATGTTAACTCTTTCCTAAGTTGCATATAGAGAACTCATACTGATTAGACTGTCAGTAAATATAAGGCTACAACGTCAACGCAATTGCGAGATTCTCGTAACCTACTTATTTAACTTGGGTTGTAAGTTTTTGATGGATTGTTCGCATATTTTGATGTTAAACTGCGAGACAAATGACGAAGAAGAAAAAGACAGAGCCTGAATCGGACGCGATCCTCATAAAGCGGCACGGAAACCGGCGCCTCTACAACACGGAAACCAAGAGTTACGTGAACTACGAGGACCTCGCGGAGATCGTGCGAGACGGGTATGACATACGAGTTGTGGATTCGAAGACGAACGAAGACGTCACCAAAGCGGTCCTCATCCAGGTGATCCTCGAAGAAGAAAAGAGGGATAGCTCCGTTCTCCCCACGGACTTTCTGTTCCAGGTCCTAAGATCGCAGGAAGGCTCGATGCAGGATTTCTTCCGCAATCATCTTTCCGCAAGCTTCGAAGCCTATATGAAGACTAAGGAAGAATTCGACAATCGCTTCCGCAGCATCCTCGAAATGGCCATCTCCGCCCCGCATATGATGGAGAAACTGATACCCGGCGCGGAGGTGATGCGGGAAGTGCTTACGGGAACTCCAGACAAGGATAAAGAAAAAGAG
The DNA here is from genome assembly GCA_024640445.1 of Acidobacteriota bacterium. Taxonomy (GTDB): domain Bacteria; phylum Acidobacteriota; class Blastocatellia; order Pyrinomonadales; family Pyrinomonadaceae; genus Aridibacter. Next base: position 5,262 of record JAHEEZ010000221.1, read on the forward strand.
TAGTTAGCACCCCGAGCAGTAGTCCTAATCAGTACCCGGAGCGGTAGCAACGGGCAGAAAACGTCACGGGTTGTAGGGGCAGCACCTGTGGCTGCCCAATGCGCCGCCAGGCGCGATCTGTTCTTAACGGAAAGGCCGCGAAGAGGGATCAACCGCAGAGCGCGCGGAGATCGCAGAGATTATTTGGAATTTCGACCTCAACCCCAATCGTTACTTATACCTCAACCAGATACTCCGGAAGCCATGAAGGACTCAACGAGTCCCGAAGGGACGGACGGACGGATGGTAGCCCCGGGGGCCACGCCCATCCATTAAGCCGCGTAGCGGCGTCACGCCTCATTGACCATTGGGCATTGAAGTGGGACGGCAGAAGGATCAACCGCGGAGTCGCTGAGGCGCAAAGAATTTTAGGCCGGAAGAACGCGTTCTTTCATTCCCGAAGATTCTCTGTGTACCCTGTGAACTCTGTGGTGAAATCCTTTGTCGCCGCTGAAGCGGCTCTTGTGGGGTTGTGTGGCCCGTACCCCACGTTCCGCCTTCGGCTCCACGTGGGGCTATGATATTTCGTCCGCTTCACGGACTGGTTCAGACCGATAAGGCTTCCGGAGTTTCCCTTTGAGGTACGAGTTGCAACTCGGAATT
>JAHEEZ010000222.1 GCA_024640445.1 Acidobacteriota bacterium
TCCGGGACGGGATACTCTTCGCGTTCGATGACACAGGCAGCAAATATACGCTCGGCGAGAACATGAACAATCTGGTGGACGCTCTCGATCCGAATCAGTTCTTTCGCCTCAACCGGAGCGAGATGGTCAATCTGAACTTCATCGAACGCATAGAACCCTACTTCCAGAACCGGCTTGTCGTCCGAGTGAAGAATTCGAAGGTGAAGCTTGTGTCAAGTGTCAGCCGGACGCCGGATCTTCGTCAGTGGATAGATGGTGGATGAGGCCGGATTTAGAGACAGGAGACAGGAGACGGGAGACCGGGGACGGTAGACAGTAGACAGGAAAAAGTAGACAGGAGACAGAAGACCAGATGTGTCGGTAGCCCAAGCGTCAGCGCGGGCTCCTTCTTGATAGGCGGGCTCCCTCTTGAGAGAAGAAGGAATGTATCCGGCTGTCAGGCTCGCGCCATCTGCTGCAAATATGCCGTCGACTCACTACTCAGCACTCGTCTCTCCGAACTTCCCGTAATCCTCAGTCCTCAGGAAAACCGATCTTCTTCATCAGTTCGATAAACTCTGGTTCATTCCGGAGCGGATCGTATGTTTGATTCGTCTTGAGCGAGGCGATCCCGACTGACCTCATTTCGAACAATCGGTACAGTTCGGCAATGGCCTTCTTGTTCTCACCCATCTCAATGAAATAGAGCGCTTTGAGGGAAGAGTTGTCTTTGTATTGAGATTCGCTGCTCGGATCTGTCGGTTCGATCCAGGACTTTAGGTAGTTCTTCCAGCCGCCTTCTTCGAATGCTCTTTTTAGCCTTGAGGCCCTTTCAGGATTCCCGCCGACTTCCAAAGCCCTTACAGCCGCCTCTACACTTGCCGCGTAATCTTTCTTTACCCGATAAAAACTGGCAAGATCAGAGTAAGTGACCGGATAATCTTCATCGAGTTCTACCGTGGCTTTTAGTTGCGTTTCTGCTTCTTCCAGCCTGCCTGCACCCATCAAAATGACTCCGTATACCCGATTAAAAGTCACGAAAAGCGGGTCGATCTCCAGAGCTCGCTTGATCTCCATGATCGCCTCGTCGTGCCGCCCAAGACTGTTGAGGAGTTCGGCGTACCACATATGGGCGATCCCGTACTCGGGATCTAATTCGAGGGCCCTCTTAAACTCACGTTCGGCACCTTCAAAATCGAAATCGTACCGATAGAGTACATTCCCGAGCGCGCTATGAGCTTGCGCGAGGTCATTGTTGAGTTCGAGTGCTTTCTCGGCCGCTTCTTTGGCCTTTGGCATGGTCGCTTTCGGAGTTGAAACGCCGTAGATCGTGAGGAGTCCGTACGACTCGGCGAGTCCCGTGTAGGCAAGAGCGAAATTCGGATCGGCTTCAACTGCCTTCTCGAAATACTCGAGCGATTTCTCAAGGTCCTTACCCGTTCGTTTTTCCCAGTAGAACCTGCCCTTTAAGTACAAGTTATAGGCTTCGCTGCTCTCCGTATAACTCGTGCCGACCGCATCGCCTTCATTTCCCGATCGCTGGCTCTTGATCACCTCCAGGACGTCATTTGTGATCTGCTTCTGGAGAGCGACCAATTTGTCAGACTCCTGCTGGTATCTCTGTCCCCAAATCGTTGTTTCCGACTCCGGATCGATGAGCTCAAGGTTAAGAACAAGCACTTCGCCGCGTTGGACGATTCGGCCCGTCAGAAGTGCCTGAACCCCCAGTTCCGAGGCGATTCTCTTCGCATCGAATTCTTTTCCCTTGAACCGAAAGACTGAAGATCTTGCCTTGACCTTCAGATCGGGCACCGCGGAAAGACTGTTTATAAGGGTCTCAGTGATCCCATCCGAAAGATATTCGTTGTCGTTGTCGCCGCTTTCGTTAATGAATGGCATGACGGCGATCGACTCGATCCTGTCGCCGGCGCTTCCCTTGTAGAACCAGTACCCGAGGCCGATCGCCATGATTACTAACAATGCAGCAGAACCGGCAAGCACTTTCCCGATGCTCGAACGCTTGATCGAAATGCTGTCATTGGTGTTTCCCGCTGCGGTAGTGTGCTGCGCATCGGACGCGGTGGTCGCTTTTAAGACCCGGGTATCCGACTCCGGGCGTTCGGGATGGATCGTGCTGTCCACCTTGCCCTGAAATTCGAGCGCCTGCTTAACGTCCTTCAGATCGATCATCACGTCCTTGATCGTTTGATAGCGCTCGTTCCTGTCCTTGCGCATTGCCTTGCTGATGATCTTCTCGATCTCCGGCGGCAGGCCGGCAGCCGCCATCGGCTTCGGTTCTTTGTGCAGGATCGCCGCGATTATCTCCATCGGGGAACCGCCTTCGAAAGGAAGGTGGCCGGAGACCATTTCGTAGAGCACGACGCCGAAGCTGAAGATATCCGTTCGGGCATCGACCTCCTTGCCTTTACCCTGTTCCGGGGACATGTAGTTCGCCGTTCCTATGATCATCCCCGGGGAAGTGCTGACGTGGACCGCCGTTTCGTCTTCCGATTCTAATTCCGGTTTTTGAGTTTCTGTCAGCTTGGCGATGCCGAAATCGAGGACCTTCACGAGGCCGTCGTCGCGGACCATCACGTTGTCCGGTTTTACGTCACGGTGGACGATGCCTGCGGCGTGGGCCGCGGCCAGCGCCGAAGCGGTCTGGATCGCAAGATCAAGGGCGCCGGCAAGTTTGACGTCTTTCTGCTGAAGGTATCTGGAGAGCGTCTTACCTTCTATGTATTCGGCTGCTATGTAGCTTGCACCCTCAAATTCGCCGATCTCATAGATCGTGATTATGTTCGGATGGTTCAGTGCCGAGGCCGCCTGCGCTTCACGAAGAAAGCGGCCAAGCTTCTCGGCATCATCGCCGAATTCCTCGGACAGGAACTTGATCGCCACCTTCCGGTTCAGCTTGGTGTCCTGCGCAAGATACACCTCGCCCATTCCGCCCTTTCCAATGGTAGAGAGGATCTTATAATGCGAGACGGTCGTGTCGGGGGTTAGCTTCATAGGTCGAGTGATGAGCGATGCAAGAATTGATGATTGATAGTTGAGAATTGGTAATTGGCAATTGAAGATGTACTTTAAGGCCCTGGAACCAACCCGCGTACCAAACGGCGTACAAATCGAGCCGCGACGCCGTCGGGACACCCAATTACCAACTATCAATTATCAATTCAAGCAAACAACTTTGCTAATTGCTCCGTACTTTCTGTCTTCCTCAGTACTTGCTTTCTCCTCACTTGCTTACCGGTAAACCGATCTTTCTTAAGAGAGCCTCAAATTCGGGATCGCCCTTGAGGAAGTCGAAATAGAGGTCGAGCCCAATGTCGACCAGCTGCGGTTCAGCTTGTTCGTACGCGATATTAAGGTACTCCAGTGTCTTCTTTCGGTCCCCAAGAGCGGCATACGACCAGGCAACGTAACTGCTTATCGCATAAGCCGAACCGTCACCTTCAAGAATTCTGTTACGGGCGTTCAGATCGATATCAAGGCGGGCGGTTAGGAGGCCCTTCCACCCGTCCTTCTTGTAAGCCGCGTTGATCCTCTCAAGGTCTTCCTGTCCTACGTTAAGCAGTTCCAGCTCGCGGATGCTGTGCTCCGCAGCCTTTTCGAAATTTCCTTTGGCGGCGAATTGCCGGGAGAGATTGGTGTGGGCCATTGCGAAATTGGGAAACAGTTCCACCGTCTTTTCACCCTGCGCGATCGCTTCATCGATCCTGTCGGCCGCTTCAAGGAGGTAGCCCTTGGCGTGGTTGATGATCATCGAGAGCGGTTCGAGTTCCAAGGCGATGTCGATCTGTTTCTGCGCTTCCTCGATCCGGCCCATGTACATCAATGTTTCCGAATACCATTGCCGGGCACCGGCGTACTTCGGATCCAGTTCGATCGCCTTCTTGTATGCCTGTTCCGCAGATGCAAAATCGTATTCGAAAGCTGAAAGCTGGCCAAGTGAGGCGTAAGCTTCGGCAAGTTCGGGGTCTAGTTCAAGCGCTTTCTCGGCGGCCTGTCTCGCTTTCGGAAAGAACTCCTTCGGCCGGAAATTGCCGTAGTACGGTTTGAGCGTATACGTGTCGGCAAGACCCGAATAGGCCAGCGCATAAGCCGGGTCTGCCTCGATCGCCTGCTTGAAGTACTCCTCGGATCTCGCGAAGTCCTCGATGCTTCTCTTGTTCCAGTAGAAACGTCCTTTCAGGTAAAGCTGCTGAGCTTCCGAACTCGACGTGTTTGTCCTTGCTACTTCCTGCTGCTCTTCGCTGGTCAATTTCGACCGCAGCCTTTCCGAGACATCGCGGGCTATCTCGCTTTGCAGGCTGACAAGATCAGTCAGCTTGCGATCGTAACTCTTACTCCAGATGGCATCAAGGGTTACCGTGTCGACGAGTTCGAGATTCAGTTTTAAGCCGTCGCCTCTTTGAACGATCCGGCCCAGTAGCACGGCCTCGACATCCAGCTCTTCACCTATCTGTTTTGGCGTGACATTCTTTCCTTTGTAGTAGAACACCGTGCTTCGGGCCTTCACCGACAGGTCCGGGATCTCCGTAAGACCGCTGATCAGGTCCTCGGTCATCCCGTCGGAAAGATATTCGACCTCCGGATCTCCGCTCTCGTTGACGAACGGCATCACTGCGATCGAATCGATCGTTCCGGCGCTTCTTGCGAAGAAGGCGAAATACGATGCCGTCGCGACGACGCCCAGCACAAGGATCAAAATGACCGCCGTAGCGAGTTTGTGACTCTTCGCCTGCGTGACCGCGTACTCAAGGCTGGAGGTCGAGGTCAGGTTTTGCGTGGACTGGGCGCCTTCAGCCGTGACTGTTTCGCCGGTTGGAGGGGGCGCGGTCTGCTGTCCTGCGTTCGGGATCACAGACCTTTCAAGTTCTCCTTGAATATCGAGGTCCCGCCTGAGGTTCTTCAGGTCGACGACAAGGTCTCCGGATGTCTGGTACCGCATAGCCTTGTCTTTGGTCAGGGTCTTGCGGACTATCCTCTGAAGTTCGTCGGGAATATTCTCAAGCAGTTTCGGTTCCTTCTCGAGAATCGCGACGATCGTATGGTTCGTCGTCTCACCTTCGAAGGGAACTTTGCCCGCGAGCATTTCATAAAGGACAACCCCTAGGCTCCAGATGTCGGTCCTCGCATCTGTCTCTTGTCCGCGCGCCTGTTCCGGGGACATGTATGAGACGGTTCCCATCACGACACCCGGATTCGTTTTCACCAGCGCCTTGGTTTCGCCCTCAAGCGAGATGTCGTCCTCGTTCCTCTTCTTCTCCGTCAGCTTCGCAAGTCCAAAGTCGAGGACTTTTACGTAACCGTCGTCGCGGACCATTATGTTCTCGGGCTTTATGTCCCGGTGGGCGATTCCGGCCTGGTGCGCGGCTGCAAGAGCCTCGGCGACCTGGATGGCGATCTTGAGGATGCGGCTGAGTGGCATCGACCCTTTCTCTGAGATGACCCCGCGGAGGGTCCTTCCTTCTATGTATTCAGTGGCGATGTAATGCGTGTCCTCAAAACTGTCTATCCCGTGAACCGTAAGAATGTTCGGATGGTTCAGCGCAGAAGTCGCCTTCGCTTCCTGGATAAAGCGATTCAACTTGTCCTCTTCTTTTCCAAACTCGGAACTAAGGAATTTAATAGCCACCTTCCGGTCGAGCTTGGTGTCCTCGGCAAGATACACCTCGCCCATCCCGCCTTTGCCGATGGAGGAAAGGATCTTGTAGTGCGAGATCTTTGTGTTTGGTTCGATCTTCATATCTTCGAGTACTGAGTACTGAGAGGTGAGTGCTGAGAAATTGGTAATTGATAGTTGAGAATGGGTAAATGAAGATGTGCCCTTAACTCAACTACCATCAAACGAACGCATGACGCCGCACTTAAGTAGTCAGATCATCGAATTATCAACTATCAATTATC
>JAHEEZ010000032.1 GCA_024640445.1 Acidobacteriota bacterium
GCGCGATCTCCGAGGGCCAGGAACAAGGCCTTTTCCGAAAGGAGCTCAATCCCGTGCTTTGTTCGAAGATCCTATTCGGGGCGCTGGACGAAATGGTTACAAACTGGGTCCTTTCGAAGAAGCGGTACGATCTTGCCACTTCTGCGGGCGAGGTCCTCGATGTCTTTTTTAGCGGGGTCTCATCGACCCGGACGGTTTGATATGCAGAGCGTTAACGAAGAGATCAGAAAGAACCTGAAAAGGGTGCCGCTTTACACGGACGAGCCGCGGACGCTCGCCGAGCTTTTCAGTTACGTCTTACGGAAACACGAACGTCCCGACGCGCTGAACTACAAGAAAGACGGGAAATGGGTTCCGGTCCCGACCAGAGAAATGTACGAGCGAGCGGGGAACATCGCCCTCGCGCTTCATAGTTTTGGATTGAACAAAGGCGACCGGGCCGCGATCCTGGCGGCGAATTCGCCCGACTGGACGATCACCGATGCCGGGTGCCAGCTTTCAGGCGTGGTCGACGTTCCCATCTATACGACCCTTTCACCTTCTTCTGTCGAGTACATCATCAACGATTCCGGCTCCAGGATCTTCTTTATCGAAAACCGGGAGATGTACGAAAGGATCCGCGAAAGTCTGTTGAACTGCCCGTCAGTCGAAACCCTTGTTTTCTTTGATCCGGAAGGTGTTAAAGAGGATGAAGGGATCGGCCTTGCGGAGTTCGAGAAAAGGGGCGCGAGACTACGGGAAACCGAACCGGAACTTCTGGAAAAGATCTCGGCATGTTCCACCAGGGACGACATCGCCACGCTGATCTACACAAGCGGCACAACCGGCGAACCAAAGGGAGTGATGCTTTCTCACGAGAATCTGCTATCAAACGCGATCGATGCCGGAGAGAAATTTGGATTTTCTGAGAATGACATTCCTCTTTCCGTCCTTCCTCTGTCGCACGTATTCGAACGCACGGGAATGTACCTGTACATCTTCAACGGAATGTCTGTGTATTTCGCGGAATCGATAGAGAAAGTACCCGAGAATCTTCGCGAGGTCAGGCCTACGATATTTGTTGGCGTCCCGAGAATTTTTGAAAAGGTTTACGCGAAGGCAAAGATGCGTGCTGCGGAGGGAAATCCCTTAAAAGAGAAGATCTTCGACTGGGCGATCAGGACCGCGAAGGAATATGCGATGAAACTGGAGACCGAAGAAACGGTTCCCCGGCTTCTTGGTGCAAAGCACGCGATCGCTGACAAGCTTGTCTATTCGAAGTTCAGGGAATTCTTCGGAGGAAGGCTTCGCTTTTGCATAACGGGTGGCGCAGCACTTTCGGAGACGATATTCCTGATCTTCACAGGCTCCGGGGTTTCGATCCTGCAGGGATACGGAATGACGGAAACTGGACCGGTCATCACCTCGAACAACCCCATAGACGTTCGGTTAGGGACCGTCGGAAGGCCGATCAGGAACGTGAGCGTTCGCATCGCGAAGGACGGCGAGATCGAGACGGTCGGTCCGAATGTGATGAGCGGCTACTACAACAAACCGGAAGCCACGAGGGAATCTTTCACAGAAGACGGCTGGTTAAAGACGGGCGATATCGGCGATCTGGACCCGGACGGCTTCCTGCGTATAACGGACCGCAAGAAAGAACTCTTCAAGACTTCAGGCGGAAAATACATAGCGCCATCGCCGATCGAGCAAATGATCAAAGGCTCCAGATTCGTTAATCAGGCTGTATTGATAGGTAACGACCGAAAGTTCGCATCGGCGCTGATAGTGCCGGACTTCGAACAGCTCGCAAGCTACGGGAGGTCCCGGGGATGGGACTCTGAAGAACCCCAAACGCTCTGCGAAAACGATGAGGTCGTCGCATTCTTTTACAGCCAGGTGGAAGAACACTGCGAGGGGCTTTCGAGATTTGAGACGGTAAAGAGGATTGCGCTTCTTCACGAGGAACTGACGGTTGAGGGTGGAGAAATGACGCCTACACTCAAGATCAAGAGGCGAGTGATCAACGAAAAATACTCAGGCCTCATTGATAAGATCTACGCTGACGCCGAAAATGAAAAACCCGCGTCGAAATGACGCGGGCCTCTTCGATTTTTGTGAAAAACCTAAAACAAGATCGTCTGAGGAAGTATATTAGCTGTATTACGGATCGTACCGGTCGCGATCTCCAGGATCGTCTCACTGATGCTCTTCGGCGACTTGTCCACAACAATGATATCTTCCGGCTTTAGCATTATGTCCGGCTGATTGCCTTCAGCGATCAAGTTGTAATTGACCTGAATAACTTCCCGTTCTTTTGAGTTGGGCTTAAGCCGTCGAATAGTGATCTCTTTCTTCTTGGCCCTTTCCCGAAATCCCCCCGCCTGGGCGATGGCTTCGCTGAGCGTCAAGCCGTTCTGAGTGATCTTGATCTCGCGCAGAGCATTTACTTCACCAATAACATAAACAGGAGGAGCCTTTTCGACTATGATCAGGTCCCCCGGATAGATCGAGGGATTGGACGCCTGCTCAGCCGCTGAGATCCCGTCTATCGGATAACTTCGGGAGGGTACGTCCGCTCCGTCATTTAACTCGGCAAGCCAATCGTCATTGTTGCCTTCTTTTGAGCACATCGGCGTTTGCGTGCGGAAAACCTTGACGAATCCGGCCGCGCTTTCGGTACTTATCCCTCCGGCAAACGCGAGAAGTTCGAGCAACGTTGCCGGCCTGCGCAACTCGACCTTCTGAGGGCTTCTCACCTCGCCGAACACGGTAACCGGTATCGGGGTCTTTCGTTCCGTTACCTGAACGCTGACCAAAGGATCTTTGAGATACTTGGACAGAAGATTCTTGACGTCAGTGCGGATCTCGCTTTCCGTACGGCACTTCGCGATGATCGGTTCATCCACGAACGGTATCTCGAACATCCCCGTCTCGTCGATCAGGGCTGTGAAATCGAACTCCGGTTCTCCCAAGACCTTTCCTTCCAGTTTGTCCCCTGGACCCACGAGATAACCTTTCGTCTCGGGCAATGGTATCTGAACACTCTGGGCAAATAGAGTTGAGGAAGAAAACAGGATGAGAACAAAAGATAAAATGGTACTACTTTTCATGACTATGAATTCCTGAAATGCCGCTCTTGGCAGCATCGAAAAGGATAACCCACAAAGGTCTCCGATTCAAACATTTAATCCCCGGTTGTATAATGGGGTCTTGCCGTGTTTCGGATGTCGGAAATTGACCGCGGGCCCGCATCGGACCTGGTTGACAGTTGCCACCCGTGCGGGTACTTTCAAAAAGACGTTTCATCGCCCTTCCCGAAACGGCAGAATTTTCTGTGGAAAACCGACTGGAAGACAGATTTTGGTACCTGAGGAGGCCCGTTCAGCTTTTAGCAGACGTGGCCATTCTCAGTAGTGCGTTTTGGTTCGCGTATCTTCTCCGGTTCGACTTCAACATCCCCGAATACTACGTAACAATTGCCCTGAACCAACTTCCGTTCGTCGTTTTTATTCAGTTCGCTTCTCTTTTTATCGCCGGCGCATATTCGATCATCTGGAGGTACGTAAGCCTTGGGGACATCAAGGCGTTCCTGAAGGCTGCGCTGATCTCGGGCATCATCCTGATGATTATCAGGCTTGTCATCAACGCGGAAAGGATCTCGATGTGGCAGGTGCCCCTTTCGATCATCCTGATGACCACGATCTTCGGGTTTGCCGGACTCCTGGGGCTTCGGGTTCTTCGCAGGTTCGTATACGAGGTAAGTGAGAAGCGCGGATTCTCACTCGCGAAACGAAGGATAAAGAAGAAACCCGCATTGCTCGTCGGAGCGGGAAGGATAGGAGCGGCGCTCGCCAAAGAGATGGTTGGACGCGCTGATGCTGAGCTGGACATACGCGGTTTCGTGGATGACGAGAGAAGAAAGCAGGGAGGCAGCGTAAGTGGGATAAAGGTCCTTGGCGGCACGAACGACCTGGCGCGGCTTGTGAGCGAGTTGAGTATCGAGGAAGTGGTTCTCGCGATAGGCAAAGCGCAAGGTAAGGACATTCGCAGGATACTAGACATCTGCCGGACGATCCCCGTCAAAGCGCAGATCGTCCCGAGCCTGAATGAGATCGCGCACGGCAGGGTAAGTGTCAGCAGAATACGCGACGTGCAAATTGAGGATCTTCTGGGGAGGGAACCGGTTCAACTCGACGACCGAAATCTGCACGACTTCTTAAACGAAAAGGTTGTGATGATAACGGGCGCCGGCGGATCGATCGGCAGCGAGCTGGTACGGCAGATCACGAACTACAAACCGCGCCAGATACTTCTAGTCGAAAGGGCGGAGTATTTCCTTTTCAGAATTGAGCAGGAATTGTCGCTTGATTTCCCGGATGTAGATAAGGTCCCCCTGATAGCTGATGTCGGCGATGAGGCCCGGCTGATAGAGATATTCTCGGAATACAAACCTGAGGTGATCTTCCATGCGGCTGCTCACAAGCACGTACCGCTGATGGAGAAGAACGCCGCGGAAGCGGTAAAGAACAATGTCTTCGCGACAAGGCTGCTCGGTGAAACCGCCGGCAGGTTCGGCGTAAAGGATTTTGTGCTGATCTCCACTGACAAGGCGGTCAATCCCACATCCGTGATGGGGGCATCGAAACGGATCGCCGAACTCGTGATCCAGTCGCTTGACGGGCAGTTCAGTACGAACTACGTCGCCGTGAGGTTTGGCAACGTTCTTGGCTCCGCCGGCTCCGTTGTGCCCATATTCAAACAGCAGATCGCAAGGGGCGGACCGGTGACCGTGACCGATAAGGAGATGACCCGCTATTTCATGACCATCCCGGAAGCGTCGCAGCTTGTCCTTCAGGCCGGGGCACTGGGAAAAGGCGGCGAGATCTTCATTCTCGATATGGGTGCGCCCGTGAAGATACTAGATCTGGCGGAAGACATGATCAGACTTTCCGGCCTGGAACCGTATGAAGAGATCGATATCAGGTTCACGGGAATTCGAGAAGGCGAAAAGATGTTCGAGGAGTTGGAGATAACGGGTGAGATCCTTCTTAAGACCGGCCATCCGAAGATATTCATTGGGAAGTTGGCCACTTACAGTGTCGAAGAAGTGGATCGTATACTCAACGAACTCGGGACAGGTGTTAAAGCAAACAGCAGTAAAAGGATCAGGTCCATCATCAACGCCAGCCTTCCGGAAGCTAGCATCAGCGAACAAGGCACCGGGGACCCGCCTGCGGAATTTGGAGTAAAAGAAAAACGCTCCCGCGCCGCTACCGAAGATCTGGGAACCGCCGGCAATATTTCTTAGAATGTCTATTTTGATCACCGGCGGAGCCGGCTACATCGGCAGCGTCACGGTTGAAGGTCTTCGCACAAACGGCGAAACCCCTGTTGTGATCGACAATCTCGTTTGTGGCCACCGGGCGGCCGTGGATGCGGATGTGTCTTTCCACAAAGGGAACATCGGCGATTCAGATCTGGTGCGGCGAATTATTGAGCAACACCAGATAGAGGCGGTGATGCATTTTTCCGCCTATGCCTATGTGGGAGAGTCTGTCGCCGATCCCGGAAAGTATTTCGAGAATAATGTTGCGGAAACACTCCGATTACTTAACGTACTCGCAGAATCGGGTGTGGACAAATTCGTATTTTCCTCCACCTGCGCCACATACGGCGAACCGGAGTACATGCCGATCGACGAAGATCACCCGCAAAAGCCCGCGAATCCTTATGGCTGGTCCAAGCTGTTTGTCGAACGGATTCTTGAGAGCTTTGACGTCGCTCACGGAATCAGGTCGGTGTCGCTTAGGTATTTCAATGCGGCAGGAGCCACGGAAAAGCACGGAGAGCACCACGAGCCGGAAACTCACCTGATTCCGCTTGTGCTCGCGGCTGCGAAAGGGGAAAGGCCCGATGTGAAGATATTTGGAACCGATTACCCTACCGATGACGGGACCGCGGTGAGAGATTACATACACGTATCAGACCTGAGCCGGGCTCACATCCTTGCGCTTGAATATCTGCGCGCCGGAGGAAGAACTGACGCCTTTAACCTTGGAAACGGAAACGGATATTCCGTGAGGCAGGTGATTCAGGCGGCGGAGGGAGTTACAGATCGTAAGATCACCGCCGTCGAAGACAAAAAGAGACCGGGCGATCCATCAATCCTGGTTGCGAATGCAGCAAAGGCGCGAGAGGTCCTGGAATGGGAACCGGCTGTCAAAGACATTGAGGAAATAATCGAATCCGCCTGGCGTTGGCATCAGGCCCATCCGCAGGGATATGCTGATAGCCGGGCGTAAGGTATTGAGTGCGAGCACATAGGAGTGGAAATGAAAGATAGTTTGCGTATTTTTGTCTTGATCGGACTAATAGTATCTTCGGCAATGATATTCGCCTGTGGTCAGCAGGATCAGGGGAGCGCAAATCTGGGTTCAGGTGATAAGCCGACGAGTGACGATCCAGGAACGCAGATCTACCAGGGTGTGGGCAAGGTCACCGGGTTAGATCCTGCGGCGCGCGAAATCGACATTGACCACAAGGACATACCCGGCCTTATGTCGGCGATGCGCATGACCTTCGCGGTCAAGGATGTTTCGCTCCTAAGTGACCTCAGCGTTGGTGACGAGATTGACTTCGAGCTGGAAAGAAATGGCTCGAGTTTTACGGTAACCAAGATACTGAAGAAAGGCGGAAATGAACTTTCGGGAGGCGCTCGTATTTTCAAAGCAAACTGCGCCAGGTGCCACGGCGAAAAGGGAGAGGGGACTGACAAAGGCATCTCTTTCCTGAAAGGCCACGCGCTCGATCACTCAAAAGAAGATTTTATTGGCCAGGTGAAAGAAGGCGAAGGCAAGAAGATGCCTTCGTTCCGCGACAAGCTCAGTGACGAGCAGATCGAACAGGTCGTGGATTACGTCAGGAACGTGATCCAGAAAGATGCGAAAAAAGATGGTGCAGCGACCCACGAACATTGATCAATTGCACAGGTGCCGAAATGACCATTCCCGATTTCAGAAAGAACAGGATCTCCAAACGCGCCGCAAGTTTCACCGAGTCGGTGATACGCGAAATGACTCGCGAGGCGGCTAAACACAATGCCGTCAACCTTTCGCAGGGTTTCCCCGATTTCGCGGCGCCCGAGGATATCAAGCGAAGAGCGCAGGAAGCGATCGCGGAAGACTTCAACCAGTACGCGATCACATGGGGCTCAAAGGATTTTCGCGACGCGATCACTAAGAAGACCAAGTGGTTCCTAGGACTGGACATCGATCCCGAAGCCGAGATCACTGTAACCTGCGGTTCGACCGAAGGAATGATCGCGGGGATGATGGCGGTCGTGGACGAAGGGGAGGAAGTCGTCGTATTCGAACCGTTCTACGAGAATTATGCCCCGGACGCCATCCTCTCCGGCGCAAAACCGGTTCACGTGGCATTGAGATACGGCGCCGAAGGATGGAATTTCAATGCCGATGAACTTCGCGCGGCCTTCAATCCACGTACGAAGGCAATCATCCTCTGCAATCCTAACAACCCTACGGGAAAGGTGTTTTCAAGAGAGGAAATGGAGTTCATTGCTGATCTTTGCAAGGAATTTGACGTCATTTGTTTCACTGACGAGATCTACGAGCACATAATTTTCGACGAAACGCAGAAGCCTGAGACCAAACGCGCGCCCAGGCCCGAACACATCTCGATGGCGCAGATCGACGGAATGCGCGAACGCACGGTGGTCGTGAACTCTCTTTCCAAAACCTACTCGGTCACAGGATGGCGGGTCGGATACTGCATCGCGCCTCCGGACATAACTAACGCGATCCGGAAAGTGCACGATTTTCTCACGGTCGGTGCGGCGCACCCGCTCCAGAAGGCCGGCGCATATGCTCTGAGTCTGCCAGAGAGCTACTACGACGAACTTCAGGCAGAATACCAACGAAAACGGGACATAATCGTCCCCGTCTTACAGAATGTAGGATTCCGTTGCGATTACCCTGAAGGTGCCTATTACGTGATGACGGACATCGAGGAATTCGGGTTCGCCAATGACGTCGAATTCACAATGCACCTGATCCGCGAGATCGGAGTCGCCGTCGTCCCGGGCTCTTCTTTCTACCATTCCCCCGAACTGGGCCGCCAGCAGGTGAGGTTCTGTTTCTGCAAGAAGGATGAAACGCTCGAGGCAGCGGCGGAAAAGCTTCAACGGCTGAAAAGGTGAGCGGAAGAAAAAAGCGCTGACTGTAAGGCATTCGTATCTCAGTACCCATCACTCATTCTCTCTTCCCCCCCTTGTGCAACCTTTCTTTTCAGGTGCCGCAACAAAAACGGTATTGCAATCGTTAACGCTTCGTTGGAGAATCTACCTGTTCGCAAAAGCGAAGTTCCAATTAATTCAACTTCAAATGGAGGTCCTATGTTACGCAAGGTATCCGTTTTTATTTTGCTTTCTACCGTATTTTCCCTTGTGACTTATGGCCAGGTTGTTGAGGTCAGACCCGAATCGGGCGAAGGAAAGAACCGCGTGTTCAGCTTCGCTTTCGGGGGCGGCAGCTATCTGGGTATCGAAATTAAGGAAGTTACAAAGGAAAACTATTCCGAACTTGGCCTTTCCGAAGTGAAGGGTGTCAGCATCACGAAAGTGCTCGAAAACTCGCCGGCAGAAAAAGCCGGCTTGAAGGCGGGCGATGTCATCGTCGGGTTCGACGGCGCATCTGTTACGAGCACGAAGAAACTTACAAGGCTTATCGGCGAGGTTGCGCCAGATCACTCGGTCGATATGACGGTGATCAGAGGAGGCAGCGAGATCAGGCTTTCTGTTACCGTCGGCAAGAGGGATATGCCTGGCTGGTCGAGCGGAAACTTCGTTTTTCCCGAGGTCCCAGATGCGCCATTTCCTCCGGATGCCCCCGGTGCGCCGGTTGCGCCTGCCGCTCCAGATGTGCCCTTGATAGAGATGCCGAACGTGCAGATCTTCCCGAGGGGTGACGGTAACTTTGTGTGGAGCACGGGCCCGCGACGCACGATAGGCGTGGGTGTGTCGTCGCTTTCGGAACAGCTTGGTGAATACTTTGGGGCGGAGGACGGAAAGGGAATTTTGATCACAAGCGTTGAAGCTGATTCTCCTGCGGCACGCGCCGGGTTGAAAGCGGGTGACGTCATAGTTGAAGCAAACGGCAAAGCCGTCAACGGCTCCGGCGATCTTGTCAAAACCCTTAATACTGAGAAAGAAGGCGACGTCACTCTCACGGTCATCCGCGACAGGTCTCGCAGGACAATATCGGTGACGCCCGAGGAATCGAAAGGTCCTGATAAATTCTTTGAAAGAATAGGTCCGAATGGCGTACTGAGTCTGGAAGGTCCGAAGTCCGGGATCCGTTTGGCTCCCAGGCCCGAAAGGCCCGTCAGACCGTTGATCATTGAACCGGGAACGAGAATCCTGAAGTAAACTGATCGCTGAAAACCAAATAAGAGGCTGCCCCGAAAAGCAGCCTCTTATTTTTTTGTCTCATTCTTGTCTGACAGAATCAGCGTCTTTTGTTCATGCTTGCCTTTCTGAGCTCGTCAGCTTCTTTACTCACCTTCTCCGCGTCCGCCATATATTTCTTGAAGCCTTCCTCGTTCTTCTTGAACGTGTCCCGGGCCAGCCTCAAAGTCGCCGGGTCCTCGGAGCCGGCCTTGTCTCGAAAAAGGACCGCCGAATTCCTGCGATAATCGAAAGCGCGAATCTCCAATTCAATGCTCTCCTGTTTGAGGCTGAGATATCTTTTCCAGGTAGGATTAAGATCCAGCGCCTGCGCTTTTTCCAGTTTGTCGATTATGCTGTCGGCGAACAGATAACCGTCGTTGATCGCCAGCGAGAGCTCATCCGCCAACTCTTTCACCTTCTTCAGATCGCCCGCTTTTAGTGCCGCTTCGAGCTGATCCACCTTTTGATTGTTGTTTCGGTAAAGTGTCTTGATGCCCTTAATGTTCTCATTCGCGTCCTCGATAAGCTGGGCTGCCTTCTGACGATCCGCTTCCGAACCGAGATCTTCGCCACCCGGACCCGTACTGCGGGAGCCGAAACTACAGCCCGCCGCAAACAAGGCAGCGATCAGAACGGCACAGATCAGCATGAAAACAAGATTTCTGTTCATTCGCACGAATAACGCTATTTTAACAGACCGATGTCGGGATTGTTCTTTCGTTTCCAGATGAAACCGTCCAGAACGTAATGTGTGATCTGCGGAATCGCAAGAAGAGGCACAAGTAAGGTCTTAAGGCCTCCGATCTCCCAGTCCGAGCCGAACATCCAGTTTCGCTCGTGCCATACGCCGCGATTCCAAAATAGTTCCTCGACATACGCGAGAAGCCAAAGGGTAGCGAGAAACACAAGCCAGTTCCCGGTCAGAGCCTTGTAAAAAGGCGTTGAGGCATCGCGGCGCGCCCTTGCGTAAAACCATATGAGTGCAAAATACGGGACTCCATGAATTATTACGTTTGTGACCGTGAACGCGTAATCCGAGTTCAGCGCTACGATCCCGACATACCAGCAGACCGCGGTCGTCGCGACAACTATGTCTTTTCCCGGATTCAGTTCGCCTTCTTTCAGATAGAGATAGGCGGATTTCGCGAAATATGCCGCAAGCGCAAGGATCCAAAGCGGAAACAGGACTGTTGCGACAAGGCCGGGCACCGAGATGAAATCGTTCTTGACGAACCAGTTGAACTGACGGTCGCCGCTTGTCATCCAGAAGGCGAGCGGATAGACGGTCGCAAGATAAACGGCAGAAGCATCGATCCACCAGGTCCAACTCGACTTTTCGCCTGCCTTAGCTCTATAGAGAGAGACCCATCCGTATTGCTGTCTTACGAAGTGAAAGACTGCCAGGTACGCGAGACACCGCCAGAAGACAAGTGAGCCTTCTGAGTAAAGCGCGACGCCGATCGCATATCCGATGACCGGCACCAGAACGTAAAGCCAGATCCTGCGTTTGAACTCTTCGGAATCGAAATAGACCCGGAAAGAAGTGGACCAGACGTGCGCGACGTCTATGAGCAGTATTGCCGAGATCCAGGTCCAGTCAGGGGTGTCGCCGTTCAGGATCCCTAACTGCCATCCGATCGCAAGCAAGACGAGTGAGGCCACCGCACTGCCGAGAAAGACCGAAAGGTCCGTCGCGCGGGAGAACAGCCAGGGGGTAGTTTGTACTGTCGAATCCATAAGAGAGCTTTACAGCGTTGGAAGGGATGAAGGTGATAAATGTAGAAGAATTGTCTGATAAGAGTTTCTTTGACCTATCCCTTTCATCCCCTTGATCCCTGTTCCAGTATTTCTCCTGCCGCGCGGAGGCCGTGGTGAAAAGCTTCCTCAAATATCGCGATCCCGCTCAGGTCTGAATGCGCGAAATGTACGTTCCTGAACGGTTTCATCGCCTTTTCGCGCTCACCGCCCCAAATGAATCCGGGCCTCGGCGAGATCATCGCGTGACCCCAACGCATTATGTCGATCCGCGTCGTCGCCTCGCGTATGTTCTCGTGCGCCCGCTCCAGATCGGTCAGACATATGTCCGCGAGTTCCTTCCAGTCAAGCGACAGCAACTTGTTCATCCCGGCCTTCAGTTCCTTTTCGGCCATAGGGTAGTAATACGTCAGCACAGTCGGCCCGTAGTCTATACCCTTCTGGTGTGTCGCAGTGACATATCCGAGAGAACGGCTTTCGTACAGCACATTGTCCCACGAAAGGGGAAAATCTCTTTCGAACCGGTTCTTTGGGCGTTCTTTGAGAAACAGGTTCGCGACAAACCACGCATTGTGCTGGAACTCGGCCGGATCGAAAGGAGCGGAATTCGAAAACCCTCTTACCAAAAAGCCGGTTGTGAAGATCGGCGCGGCGAATATCGCATTCTTTGCGCGGACCCCTTTCGCTGTATTGGTCTCGGTATCCAGAAACACCACCTCAACGCCATTTTCAGATGGTATCACCTCGACCACAAGCGCCGAACTCATCGTTTGGGCCTTCACTTCTGTTGCAAAATGATCGACAAAACGCCCGTTTCCTTCAGGAAACGTGATGAACGGCTGCGATTCTTCTCCCGCTTTTCTTACTCTTGAGCTGAAATAGAAGATCCCTGCCCACGCAGATGTCTGACTAAGCGTAAGACCGTAGTCGTCGCGGCAGGCGTAGTCGCAATACCAGATCAACCGATCCGACGTAAACCCCTGCCGCGTAAGCCATTCCGCGAACGAGACCCGATCAAGCGCAATCACCTCTGGATCTTCCGAACAGCTCGATACGGGAACCGAAAAAGCCCTCATTCCCGAACCGTCGCGCCAGTTTATCCATTCGTCTATCTTTTGCTGAAAAGCATTTAATTGGCGAAGATCTTCTTTGGTCGCGCCCGGATATAGGTACAGACCTTCGTACCAGCGGCCTTTGTAGTAGATCCTCTCTTCCGGGTCACGGGTAAGAAACTGTTCCGGAATGACGAGATCGCCGTCCTCTGCGAACGATTCGATGAGGTCCATCTCTTTCAGGAGCCCGACAAGGTCCTCATTCTCTTTGAAAGGAACTGGCAGGTAGTGCGCCCCCCAGGGATATGAAACAAGGGGCGATGTCCCCGAAACCGATGTACCGCCCGCCTTTTTTTCAAGTTCGAGAAGTACGAAGTCATCAAAACCCTCTTTCTTGAGCTTCCAGCCGGCCGATAGTCCCGCGATCCCGCCGCCGACGATGACCGTCCCGACATTCGTCCACCCCTCTTCCGCGACTTCGAATTTCCGGCGTTCGCGAAGTATGTGGCCGATATTGTTGGAAGCGCCGACGATCCGGCCATCCATGCCCGATGTCCCGGACGGACTCTTACACGCTGCAAGAGCAAGTGGCAGACCGACGAAAGCTTTTAGAATTTCTCGCCTTGTCAGCATAAGAGGAAAGAAACTCCAACAGGATAGACAGGATGGGAAGGATATCGCTCTTGTCTTAGCATTACGATCAAAGCTGGTCTTGCTTGCCAACTGCAGAAGGAGGAGCCAGATCCCGTCTTAGAATGTTCGCTCGTCTATTGGTATAGCCGGAAATATTCTGCCTTCGGATTTCCAAAATTGATTAGCAGTGCCGTCTTCATCCCAGTGGCTTTCAGGTAGTTAATGACCTGTGCTTTGTGTTCGGGAAGAATGCGGGTGACTGCCTTAAGTTCTACGAGCACTACGTCTTCAACGATCAGGTCAGCGAAGAACCTTCCTACATTCACTCCGCGAAACGTAACTTCAAGTGCTACTTGTGACCTTGCTCCAAGCCCCTTTTGGCTGAGAGCCACGAGAAGCTCTCATAGACAGACTCGACAAACACGGCTCCGAGTTCTCGGCTGACTTCGAAAGTACATTCAAGGATTCGTCCCGTAATATTGCTGTGTAGCATTCATTCTTCATCCTTGATTCCCTCATTTGTTGATACTCTGCGGTGGCCTAGTCCGCGAAACCTCACCAGCAACTGCTCAAGATTACAGTAAACAAAGACGAACATGAAAAGAGAACCAATCCTGATTATCCTGTCTATCCTGTTTGAGTCTTCCTTTCCCCCTCATCCCTGTTACCCCTTCTTCTTACTCAAAGCGCCGCCACTCAGCCTCGTAATACCTTACAAGCGCCTGGTTATCCAGACGGTTGATCTCCAGCTCTTCTTTCGGACGGTCCGTGTCGACCGGGAAGTTAAACATGTCCTCCATCGAACGTGAATCGAGAAACGCCAGGTCAAGGTCTTTGGGAACTTCTTTCGGAGGATCGAAAGGAGTCTGTTTAGCTAGCACATAACCCCAGATGCCGAAAGATGGAACTGTCGTCTGATAGGGCTTCGCCGTGAATCCGGCGGCCTCAATGGTCTCGACGATGCACCAGTAGGAGTTTCTTGCGTAAAGAGGCGACGTGCTCTGGATAACTACTGAAGATTCGGGCTTAAGCTTTGAACGGAGCAGTTTGTAGAATCGTGTGCTGTATAGCTTTCCGAGCGCGAAGTTATTTGGATCCGGAAAGTCCACGATCGCAACGTCGAATGGCTCGGTTTTAGTGTCGCTTAACCATACGAAGGCGTCAGCGTTGATGACCTCCACACGTTTGTCATCCAGCGAATGACGGTTCAGATCTGAAAGAACAGGCAATCTCTTTCCGAGTGAGGTCATGTCAGGATCAAGATCGACCAGCGTCACGCTTTCAACCGACTTGTATCTAAGTACCTCCCGGACCGCTAGACCGTCACCGCCTCCAAGAACGAGTATCCGTTTCGGCGTTCCAGGGTACGCGAGCATCGGCGGATGCACGAGAGCTTCGTGATATCGGTACTCGTCAAACGAATTGAACTGCAGGTTGCCGTTCAGGAAAAGCGCGAAACCGGTTCTGCCTCTCGTAACGACGATCCTCTGGTACTTGGAACTCTCCGCGTAGATTATCGAGTCCTGGTAAAGGCCCTCTTCGGCAAGGACCGTGAGTGTGTCCGCCTTTATCGCCCCGATGATCAGAAGCGCGATCACAAAGACCCCTTTGATCCTCAGAAAGAGTATCTTGCCCGGCTTTATCAAAGGGAAGAGCAGCCAGGTTCCCCACAACCCTACCGCCGCGTTCAGGATCCCGAACATCAGGGACGTCCGCACAAGTCCGAGCGTCGGAACCAGAAAGATCGGAAAGAGGATCGAAGCGGCGAGCGCGCCGACATAATCGAGCGCAAGAACCCTCGCAACAAGCTCCTTGAAATCCAGCTCGTCTTTGAGGATACGCATCAGAAGCGGGATCTCCAGCCCGACAAGAGTGCCGATCCCGATCACGACCGCGTACAGTATCACATTGAAATAGGAGAGATTGGCGAAAGAGAAGAAAAGAAGGGGGGCGGATACGCCGCCGAGTACCGCGACGGCAAGTTCGACATCGACAAAACGCTCTGCAAGATTCGTTTCGATGAAGCGCGAAAGCCAGGAGCCGATGCCCATCGCGAACAGGTAGAGCCCGATGATGATCGAGAACTGGGTTACGGAGTCGCCAAGTACGTAACTCGCCAGGGTCCCTGCGAGGAGTTCATAAATGAGCCCGCAGGTTGCGATGACAAAGACGTTGAGAAAAAGAAGCGGTACACGACGGTTCATCTGGATGGCCGGAAACGCGAAACGGAAGACGGACCGCGAAAACACCGCGTCGATCCGGCTTTCCGTTCTCCGATAAGTGCACGCCTAACCGTGGATTGCGGCGGCGATGATGATGGCGATCCCGATCATCATCGAACCGATGATGATGCCGAGCGAAGTGTTCTGATCTTCTTCGATCTCCTTATGCACCGAGAACGGCAGCGCCTTGTCGAGAATGAAGAACGAGATCGCGAAGAACATCAATCCCAGGACCACGAAAATAAGCGTGGTCACGAGTATCTCCAAAAGCTGGTCGAGTTTGACAATAAGCCCGAGCACGTTCGGGCCAAGCAAGGTCATCAGCATTATTTTCCTCCACGAAAACCGGTATAGATAAACGGAACTCCCAGGAACGAGCGACTTCGCCCGGCGTTCCAGAACTCCCACCCGAGCCAGCTCGACGTCGAGTACAATACGATCACGCCGATCGCGAACACGTAATAGAGTTTTCTTAACATAGCTGTCTTTGGTTTATTGAATTCACTGAGTTCGGTTAACGGATATCGGATCGAAAAACTCAGCCGACTCGGTAAACCCGGCTAACTCAGTGAAATCGGCCAACTCGCTTAACTCGATGAACTTCCGAACATGCTCTCGCTCCAGCGTTTTGCCTCAAACGAAAACTTCCTGAACAGCGTCAAGATCGGAACGATCGCGAGCACTATGAACGCGGCCCAGAAATTCATGCCGCGCGTTACGTTCTGTTCAACCTTCACCCTGATGGGCATAGGCTTGGTCCAGTTCTGCCAGGACCCTTCAATCCTCAATTCATAAGAACCTTCCGGCACCGCCGAGATCGTCGCGTCATTGGTCTGACCGCCTTCGGTCCACGATTCTCCGTCAGAGACTCCGTAGTAATACTCGATCGGTATTGTGATCGCTTCGACCTCATCGGTCGCGCCGGCTTTCTTTGCGATCAGATCTATGCTCAATTCCGTCCACGAATTGCTGACCGGAGCGGATGCGGTGAAACGCACGTTCCTGTTGGCTTTGAGGTCGAAGGGCTGGCTGACAACGACCTGACCGGCATTTGCGCGGGGTAACGGTTGAAGCAGTAGCTCCTGATTGAGTACGGTGCCGCTTAATCCGCTAAGCGGAATCATGAAGATGCCGACCAACATCAGCAAAGCCAATAGCGCGAAACCATATTTGATAAGGCTTCCGCTCGGAAACGGTTGGTTGGGTGCAACGTTCCAAGTATCGCCGGGGATCGAGACTCCGAACGCCTTCTCAACTTCCTTGCGCTTGATATAAGTGCCAAGTGACCAGGTCACTTCCTTATCGGTCAGCTCCTGCGAAAGCATGTATGGCGGCGAAATGAAGTCCGCGGCACGAACCGTCTCGCCGACCTTAACGGCCCAGTAGAACTCGCCGCGAACAAAACCGACGGTTGCGGGAGAGTCCTGAAAGATCTTGAATGTCCTTCCGTTGAACGAGACCTGAGGCTTCATGCCGGTTAACGCGTACGAGTTCTCGACGTCGGCAACGTTCACAGGTTCGACAAAATTCCAGTGGTTGTCCGAATGTACAAGCCACCGGAATCCGATCTTCGGATTGTAAAGAAGGTATTCGTTCCAATAGTAATGTACGCCCTCGATCTTAACGCTGCGGGTCATCATCCCGATGATCTCGAACTCGGCGCCGTCGTAGAACTCTTTGAACGAACCTTTTGCGCCGATCTCAAGGACATACTCCAGCTTTGGTTTTTTGTCCTTCAGTACCTGGAGAAATCGCAGATTTCCCTGATTGACGTCAAGAAGCGAGTTGCAGAACGGGCACGTCACACGCTCGGTCTTGTCCGGAGCCCTCAGTTCAAGCGCGCCCCCGCAATTCGGACAACTCATCCCCTGGGCCGAAACCTCACGGGCCTCGCGCTCGGCAGATCTGGCGTCAGAAAGACCTATGTCCGCAAGCGTGACCTCGTTTCCGAAAAAGACCATCGGCTGCGAACCGCTATAATCGATCGTCGCAAAGATCCCGTCCTTGCCGCTGAGGTCTGCGTAATCCGATAATTCCCCGGGCGCGAGTTTGTATGGGATCTCGCCTTCCGCGGCCACGTAGCTGGAAGTTCCCTTCTCGGCCACGACCAGAGGGGTTTTTGATGTTATCCCTTCCACCGGCTGGCCGACCTGAAGCTGTTCGAAGTTGGGGATCTGTGTACCTTCTGCCAAAGGCTTAAAAAAGGTCAGATAGAATTTGCCCTGGGCTTCTGCAAGCCAGCCTACCCATCCGTTTGAGAACGTCGCGTACCATTCGTCCCAGAAACCGCCCATCTGGTGCTTTATCTGCGCACGTCCGGTAAGTTCGAACCTGTGTCCGTCCCACTCACCGCGCAAGCCCATTTTCAAAGGCGATTGCGATTCCGCGATATCCGCGATCTTGCCAAGGTCTTCAAGGTTCTTATCGTTGCGCGCAACTGCAGATCTGCAAAACGGGCATATGACGACGATCGACGATCCGGACTTGAATTCGATCGGTCCCGCACAAGACGGGCAATTCGCCGTTAGCACACTCACGCCGCACCTCCCGCCGATTCGGCCCGGTTCCGGCTGCCGCGCTCAAGCTTTGTAACGGTCACATTATTGGCGCCCAGTAATTCGCCCAATCGTCCACTCCAATCCCATTCGGGGCGGGTTCTGCAGCAATAAAGATTGAACGTGGCGATCCCGTGTTCGGGATAGGTGTGGCAAGCAAGATGAGACTCCGTGAGCGCGACCAGGCCGGTCACACCTCCTTCGCCGGGAAACTTGTGCCAGATAGGGTCGCCGACCGGCTTAAGGCCAAGATCTTCAATGATATTCGCGAATACCTGCTTCAAAACCGAGGGTTCGCGAAGCTTTGCCGCTTCGCAGCCCTCAGCCTCAACCAGCCACTCAGTCCCTACTATTTCAGGTGAGTTCATTTGCGAACCTTTTTGGAACATTTGAGTAAGGTCTTTATAACCTTTACATTATGAGAGCGAATTTGTTTGGTACGTGAAGTATGCCGCTCAAGACTATAACGAAAATTTGTGTTTTTGTCATCGTTTCGGCTGTTGGCGTCTGGGGCTGCACCTCTTGCTCCGGAAATTGGCCGTTTGACCGGGATGCAATTATTTCCGCGTCGTCGGACCAGGATTTCTCCGATCCCAGGATACCCGGAACAATAGAAGACAATAGGATCAAAGAGAGCAGCGGGTTGGCCTCTTCGATGTGCTCAGAAGGCGTGCTGTGGACGCACAACGATTCGGGCGGCGGCCCCTTAATCTTCGCTGTTGGCACCGATGCAAAGGTACTTGGCAGATGGAAAGTGGAACGCGCCGCGAGCATTGACTGGGAAGACATCGCTTCGGCCAAAAGAAACGACGGAAAGTGTGAATTGTTCATTGGCGATATAGGCGATAATGAACTGACCCGAAGCTACATATCGGTCTATAAGGTTGACGAGCCAAAGGCTGTGCCGGACGAAAATGGCTCCGGGTCTGGCGTGTACGCTTCCGAGATTCGATTGCTGTACCCCGACGGACCACACAATGCCGAGACTTTGCTCATACACCCGAAAACTAGGGATATTTACATTTTGACAAAGACCAGAGACGGACCGGCCGGCATCTACAGGATTCGCCGGAATGAGTGGGAACCGGAGATAGGGAAGACCGCGGTTCGACTGACAAAGATTGGCGACCTTAGTCTTCCCGCATTTCCAGTGGGTTTCCTCACCGGAGGCGATATCGCCAGCAACGGCCAGCGCGTTGTCATATGCGATTACTTCAACGCCTACGAATACACACTTCCAAAACAAGCGAAGGCTTTTGATGAGGTCTGGAAAGTAACGCCAAAGATCATTGACGTCGGGACGCGCGAACAGGGCGAAGCCGTTGCTTATTCACCGGGCACGGATTCGATCCTGCTAACAAGTGAAAGCAAAAGCGGAAATTCTCCCCTCATCGAGGTCAGGAGAAAGTAGATCTATGGACGAAGAAAGACGGTACAACCTCTCTCGGGAGGAACTGGAAAGAGGCCTGGACGGGATGCGCCTTTCGCCGAAAGACGGCGGCATCCTGGAAATGATCGTGCGCCGGCCTGATGAAGATGGACGGGAAGAGTTGGAAGAAGGTGAGTTGAGCCTTGAATTCGGTCTGGTCGGCGACAATTGGAAAACCCGCGGGAGCTCGAGGACGAATGACGGTTTCGGGCATCCGGACATGCAGCTGAACATAATGAATTCGCGCGCGATAGATCTCATCGCCGGAAGCCGCGACCGTTGGCCTCTCGCCGGAGATCAGCTTTATATCGATCTGGACCTTAGCGACGAGAACCTGCCGCCGGGAACGCGTTTGAGGATCGGAGATGCGGAGATCGAGATCACCGAGATCCCGCATAACGGATGTAAGAAGTTCGCAAAACGCTTCGGGGTCGAAGCCGTGAAGTTCGTCAATTCGCCGGAAGGAAAGCGGATGCATCTTCGGGGAGTGAACGCGAAGGTGGTCGTGCCAGGGAAGATCAGACGAGGAGATTGGGTTGAAAAGGGTAGAGAAAGCTCTGTTAGGAAGACAGCTAGGAAATAGAAGTGTCGAGGATTGTAGTTCAACAATTAGAGCCTCCTTATAAGTTTGTTTCGCCATTTCTAACCAAGGAATTTGTCGTTTGGGTTATCGCCGCAGACAAACAGCTCAGCCCGGAGAAGCAGATGGAGATCTCAACTGCACTTGTGAGTTCAGGTTGCAGGTATATGTGTGCGTCCGGGATAGAGTGCTCCTCCTGGGATGACTCAGTGGACTATGCATTCATGGATCTGGAGAACGAGGCTGCTGAAGTACTGCCGTTTGTGATGACTACTTGGCACGAAGACGAAGACATTGAGAATACGGCAGAGTTCTTTTCCCTAAATACTTTCTTCGAAGACTTCGTTCCAGAGAACTTTCTAATTCTTGGAATAGGAGAGCAATCCTGCCCTTTCTTAGAGCGGGCGGAGAAAGCGGTTAGAAAGTTGATTGGCCAATCTTCGTAACGCCTTTCATTATGAATTTGAATATACTCATGATTCGCGACGAGTTCTTAGCGCCATCGGCGCGGCAGGTCTGTAGCAACGACGTATGAATGATTTGCAGGAGTGCCGTAGGCACGACAGACCTTAAGAAAATTCGTCAGAAATGCGGTAGTCGCAGTATCATTCCGGTCATCGGCCAATCCGGTCGGTACTCTATTAATTTTCAGGAGCAATTCCTTCCCACTCACAAGGAAATTGCTCAATCAAAATCAAGAAATTGCAGGGGGCCTCACCACCATGGCAAATTCGTACACCCAAGTTTATATACACTTTGTCTTCGCTGTTTTCCGCCGCGAGAACCTCATCAGACCTCAATGGCGTGAACGCCTTTACCAATACATCACTGGTATCGTCAGGAAAAAGGGCCACAAATTGATCTCGATTGGAGGTGTGGAAGACCACATTCATATACTAGTTGGAGCAAAGTTGGACCAACCGCTTTCGAAACTCGTTCAAGAGATCAAAGCCAACAGCAGCAAATTCATCAACGATAATAAGTTGCTATGCGGAAGATTTGAGTGGCAAAAGGGATATGGAGCCTTTTCCTACTCGAGATCTCAGATCTCAGATCTCGGATGTCGTTCGTTACATTGAGAATCAACCCACGTACCACAAGCGAATCACCTTCAAGAAGGAATATGTCGAGTTATTAAATCGCTTCGAGGTGGAATACGACGACAGGTACCTCTTCGAGACATATGACGTGGACGATTGACATGAAGAGTTGTGGATATGTCTACTCACGAAATCGGACGTGACAATTGTCGCGCAGCGCCGTAGGCGTGGTAGGTCTGTAGGATCAGTGTCTCTGGAAATTGACGGAGACGCGTGGCGATGATACATCCGGTGCCGTTCCTACGGAACTCATTGGGGGTTCTAGCTTCCTGACTCTACAGACCGGTCGTCCCGATGGGACTCTGCGATCATTTCGTTTCCGTATCTACAGACCGGTCGTCCCGATGGGACTCTGCGATCATTTCGTTTCCGTATCTACAGACCGGTCGTCCCGATGGGACTCTGCGACCGCTTCGACTTCCTGATTGACCGGTCATGCCTCTGGCCAACAAAAAAGCGGCGCCAGATGACGCCGCTTTTCTGGTTTCCATTTCTTGATTGTCAGAACGCCCCGTGGCATTTCTTGTATTTCTTGCCAGATCCGCAGTGGCACGGATCATTCG
>JAHEEZ010000223.1 GCA_024640445.1 Acidobacteriota bacterium
CCCCTACGATCATCCCGTCTCCGGTCTCCTGTCTCCTGTCTCCTGTCTCCTGTCTCCTGTCTCCTGTCTCCTCACAGCTTTCTCCGCGCCTGGCGGCGCATTGGGCAGGCACAAGACCTGCCCCTACGATCATCCTGACTTCTGACTTCTGACTTCTTTTTGCGATTTCCCGGAACCGTCCGCCGCGCCAAACCGTACATAGGTCCGGAGGTGAGAAACTCGATGCGAGAACCGCTTATTGCAGGGCTGTTAAGCCTTTTGGTCCCGGGTTTGGGACAGATCTACAACGGACGAATCGTCGTCGGCCTCATTTGGCTGATACTTACAGGCTTCTCGTGGATAGGCTCCGCGGGAACGCTCGGCTGGATCGTGCATCTGGTCGCCGCGTGGTGTGCTTATAGTTACGCCAGTGAGCACCCCGTGCGAACCTGATTTCCGTAGTCACATTCCTCCTTTTGGCCCGGCCGGCTTCCCGACCGGGCCCTTTTGTTTTTAATAACCGTCCCGTTGTCGTATCATAGTAATTTCACGGAGGTTACAGGAACGGCGGGGAGTTGCGAACGCCCGTCAGATTCGTAACCTCCGCTCGGTTTTATGGTCAAAGACGGAATTCCCTTTGTAATCGTGCCGCTTGCGATCGCGTTGATCTTCGCGTACTTCGGCTTTTGGATATTCGCAGCCGCATTCGCGGCGCTTGCGGCGTTCATGGCGTTCTTCTTCAGAAACCCCGCCCGGGAAACACCGGAAGGGCCAAATCTGGTGATCTCCGCTGCTGACGGGCGAGTCACCAGGATCGAAAACACTGGCGAAGGAATGCTTGTCAGCGTGTTCCTTTCCCCCCTCGACGTGCACGTGAACCGGGCGCCGATCTCCGGTGAAGTCACCGATGTAAGAATGTTCAAGGGAAAGAAGAGGCCGGCAACCAGCAACGAAGCAAGCAAGACGAACGAGAGGAACGCGGTCACGATCGCAGGTGAGAATATGTCCGTCGTCGCAACCCAGATCGTAGGGATCCTCGCAAGAAGGATAGTTTGCAGATGCAAAAGCGGTGACCGGCTCGAGCGCGGCCAGGTTTACGGGCTGATCAAGTTCGGGTCCCGCACTGACCTTTTAATGCCTGAAAACGTAGAGGTCTGTGTTAAAGTCGGCGACAAGGTAAGGGGCGGAGAGACGATCATCGCAAAACTGATGGCCACGTAAATGCGGCTTTTTCGACATCGCTAGTATGGAAACTGAATCGACTCAAGTTCACAAAGGCATACGAAAGGGCCTGTATCTGATACCGACTGCGTTCACAGCGGCGAATATCGCGATGGGTTTCCTTGCAGTCCTCTCCTCGGTCCGCGGTTTCCAGATCATCGCCACAAATCCCGAACAGGCCGCTATCTATTTTGACTATGCCGCAAAAGCGATCGGGCTGGCTATACTCTTCGATACTTTGGACGGGCGTCTTGCCCGTATGACGAAGACGGCGACGGAACTTGGCGTTCAGCTTGATTCGCTCGCGGACGTGTTGACGTTCGGGATCGCTCCCGTTGTTCTCGCTTATAGCTGGGGAATCGGCGCGACGTTCGACGAATCTAATTCGCTGCACAACATAGGTCTCTTCGTGCTGTTCGTATACCTGATGTGCGGTGTCTTGAGGCTGGCGCGATTCAATCTTCAGGCGACCCGGCCGAGGGTGCTGCTTGAGGGCACTCAGAAAATAGACAAGAAGAATTTCGTGGGGCTGCCAATACCGCCCGCGGCAGGGCTCATTGCCGCTATCGTTCATTTCGCACCGGTGCCGATAAGCGTGCTGGGCCAGAGTATTTCGCGGTTTTATTCCATCTCGCTGATGATCCTTACGGCAGTTCTGGGTCTCTTGATGGTGAGCACGTTGAAATACACGAGTTTCAAGAACGTTGGCACAGGCAAGCGCAATCTTTACCTTATCCTTGTACTCGGAACAATGGGAATGGCGGTCTGGCTTTATTCCAAATATGTGCTTCTTCTTATCGCCGTAGCGTACGTCTCGCACGGGCTTGTGTGGTATTTGATGAACCTTCTGAGACCCCGCTCACGTTCTGAGGCGAACGCCGAAAGCGGCTAGGAACGCCGCGCCGAAAGCGAGGTTATGGTCGCGGAAACCTTGTGCTTCTTTCGTTTGTGGTAGACCTTGACGTGAATGTCATCCCCAAAACTCCTTCCACTGATCACCAGTAAAGCCAATATCGTCAGGAACAATATCGTGATGGCGGTAATGTGCAGGACAAAATCGAACATGCTGTGCACAAGTATCGAAAAGCACCCGGCAAACGCGCCGAGAGCGACGCCGCGGCGGTAGTGGTTTATGTTCCTTATGCTCCTGAAGCCCGCTCGGAATAGGAAGTACAGGAAGAACCCCCCGATGATGACGCCGACGATGCCCGCGTCGGCAGCCACTTCCAGATAATCGTTATGCGCCTGCTCTACCCTTTCAAACCCGTTTGAAGGATCGTACTGGGTATATGCGACCCCGAACGCCCCGAGTCCCGCGCCGGTGGGAAAGTTGTGCCTGATGACGTCCAGTGTCACCGCCCATATCTGTGTGCGGTTTGTCGAGAAGTTGTTCGACTGGGCTGTTTCGGCGAAACGCGTCAGCGAGGATTCGCCGCCGATCAATACCGCTCCCACGACGAAAACAACGATCATGAGACCGGCCAGTGCAAATTTCAGGATCCTGTCTTTCGTTCCTTTGGAACCGGTCGAGAGGATTATCAGGAAACACACGGCCGAGATCATCGAAACAAGGCCGCCGCGCGATCCGCTGAGAAGCAGGGCGATGCCCATCAATCCGACGGCCGTGATGTAGATCAGTCTCTTGTCCCTTTCGATCGAGCCTGCGAACAGCATCCCGAGCGGCAGACAAATCGTCATCTCCATGAACGCGGCGAAATTATGTCTGTTAACGAACGAACCGAACGGAACCGCATACTTCGACTCATAGATCCCATAGATCTTGTTCGGGCTCAAAACGGACTGAAGGATCGCGAAAAACGCGAAGAGGAAGCCAAATGCCGTGACAAGCATCACGACCTTGCGGAGCCTTCTTGCGCTATCCACAAAGGCGAGCATCGCCGCGAAATAGATCAAGAGCGCAGTGATATGCGCCGCGACCATCATCGTCCAGAATGGCGCGACCGAGATCGTCCTGGGTACAGATTCCACGCCCCCCGGGGCGGACGAAGCGCCAAACGGGATGATCTGGATCAGGGCATAGGCGATCGTGGCAACGATGGTCAACTGGATCGGAGACCGGTTGATCCTTATGACTCCGCTGACATAGGAATCGACTGCCCAAAGGACAAGAATGAGCACCGTAACAACGTAAAAAAGGGCGATGATCGGTTGATGGACCGTACCGTAAGCAAGTGTTGTCCAGACCACTGTCGACGCCAAGAGCAAAAACAGCACCTTTGAGACCCCTGTGGTCTTCACATCGATCAGATCTATTCCTTTAGTCTCCATCTTGTTACCCGGCGGCTCGCACTATCTTGAAATCGTCATACCAGATCGTGCCGAACAAGGGGCACTTCTCGCCGCAATAGGCCCGGGAGGTACGTATTACGACACCTTCTGAATCTTCAGGAACTGTGAAACGAACGGTCACTTTCTCCCAATCCGACGAGCCTGTCGCCATCGGGTCCGAAGCGGCCAGGATCTTGTTGTCGGCAGCATTAAGGACCTCAAGCTTGGGAGTGCCCGCGCTTCGCAGATCTTCTGTCTTCAGCCAAAAGGTGAGATCGTAAGAGATCCCCGGCTCAAGCGCGATCGTCTGGTAGAGATCGTTAAATTCCGCCTTTTCATATCCGCTAAATGTGATCTGCAGGCTTCGGTTTCCGCTCTTCTTTTTCGCCCGGCTCAGGAGAACCCGCGCGTTCTCAACCGGCTGATTCTTCCATCCAAAGAACACGGGCTCCTTGTTGCTGATCTCTTTTTCAAAACCGGGATTCTGTACCGATTCAAACTTCGCGTCCGGCTCAAGCGCCAATTGCCTGACGAACTCCACCGCCGTTCTCAGATAGCGTTTTTCAAAGAATGCCTGGGCAATCAGTGCGCCGACCTCGTGATTCTCTTTTTGTTTCGCCGCATCCAGAGAACGCCACTTCG
Organism: Acidobacteriota bacterium; assembly: GCA_024640445.1. GTDB lineage: Bacteria > Acidobacteriota > Blastocatellia > Pyrinomonadales > Pyrinomonadaceae > Aridibacter. The sequence goes on from JAHEEZ010000223.1 coordinate 4,132, forward strand.
CAAGGCTCAGCGCAGGTTGCTCCTTCATCGCGTAGAACTTCGCGAGTCCCACTCTCATATCCGGAGAATCTCCAACGATCTTCTCAAGCTTCTTCGGATCTTTCTCGAGATAGTCCCAAAGGATCGAAAACACCTGTTCTCGATACGCCTGGTCGGATTCGGCGGCTTTCTTCAGTTCGCGGAACGCGGCTTGTTCATTTCCCTGCCGAAGATAGAAATTCCCGAGCTGCCAGCGAGGAAGAGTGTATTCGGGCGCTAATTCGACTGCTCTCTTGAACGCCCCTTCAGCAGCCTTCGCATCATCCGTCTGCTCATAAGCACGCCCCAGTTCGAGCCACCAAAAGTAATGATACGGGGACAGCCGGACCGTCTGACGGTGTCCCGCGACCGCCGCTTGAAGCTGCGAAGGCGTGAAGACGTCACCCTTTGTAACCGCAGCGAGCCAATTCACCAACGGATCACGAGGAGAAAGAGACCGCGCTGCTTCTGCTACCTCAGCCGCGTTGGAATCGCTCGATGAGGTCAGTCCCGCCAGCATGTTCGCGATCTGCAGTCTCACTGAAAACCAGCCGAAAGCAAGAGCGAACAAAATCACCGCAGCCGGCAGGATTCTGGTCTGCCAACTGCGCGTTCGTACTAAGATCAGCTGTTCCTTTTCTTCGTGCATTGGGGAGTCTGGTACCCGGACCGGTCGGCCACTTGGTCATCGCCGGCCATTCCGATCTTTGATTTCGCATCATTTTAACGGAAAGAAACGGATTTTGCATTTCGCCTTTCGTATCTCGGCCCAGTCACGCTAAACTTCACGCACAATGAAACTTAACAGAGAACAGCAGGCAAAGGACGTAATCCGCCTGCTAAGAAAGGAATATCCCGACGCGCATTGCGCGCTCAACCACACGAACGCCTTTGAACTTCTTGTGGCGACGATCCTGTCCGCCCAGTGCACGGATGAGAGGGTGAACATCGTGACCGCCGATCTTTTCAGGAAATACAAGGGACCAAAGGACTTCGTAGATGTTTTACAAGAGGATCTAGAGCAAGACGTAAGGTCGACGGGCTTCTTCAGGAACAAAGCTAAGAACATAAAGGCGGCCTCTCAAAGGATCGTAGACGAGTACGGCGGCAAGGTGCCCGAGAACATGGAAGACCTGCTGACGCTCGGGGGAGTGGCGCGTAAGACCGCGAACGTGGTGCTCGGGAACGCGTTCGGGATCGCGTCGGGGGTGGTCGTGGACACGCACGTCAAGCGCCTTTCGAACAGGCTCGGCCTTACGAAGCAGTCCGATCCGGTGAAGATCGAGAAGGACCTGGAGAAGCTTGTCCCGAAGAAGGACTGGGTTATGTTCTCGCACTGGCTGATCTACCACGGCCGCAGAGTATGCAACGCGAGAAAACCGGATTGCGAGAACTGCGTTCTGAACAAGATCTGCCCGAGAGTGGGGGTTTAGCCTTCGGTAGGGGCAGGGCTTGTCCCTGCCTTCGGTTCTCTTGGACACAGATTCACAGAGATCTTTGGTACCGTTAAGAGCCGCGCTCCGCGCTGCTCTGAACGATATTAATTGTGTGGTTTTGCGGTTGGAGAGAATGATCGAGGAACCCTCGGGGCAGATCCTTCACTTAGTACTCAAAACTCGATGCCCTGTTGAGCGTAGATGCCAGCGTGGAATGGGTGTTTGATCTCTTTCATCTCTGTGACCAGGTCGGCCGCTTCGACAAGCGCCGCAGGCGCG